>JAUWAK010000074.1 GCA_030602105.1 Candidatus Aerophobota bacterium
CGGGTAGGAGATTATATTGCTGCTGTGCGAAAGATAGAAACTGGGAATAAGAAAGCAAAATTTGACGTATATGAGTTGAGAGAATCCAGAGTGGCAGATACCTTTATCAGAGAAAGGCTTTCCCAGATATTACGAAATCTCAGGCAAAAGCGCAAACTATCTTTGGTAGGAATTTCCAAGGTAAACGCAGAAAGTTTTATCTATGAAAGAAACCTTCCTCCTCTTTCCTTGGTGAAAAAAGCCTATTCCCAGGCTAATTTGTCTCTTCCTATTCCCAAACAACTAAGGGGAGCTAGATGGGGTCAGACTATCCATATTCCCACTCAAGCCAGCCCAGAATTGGGTGAAGTTTTAGGACTCTTTATCGCTGAAGGATATGTCAGAACTAAGAATACAGCCGTCTTCACCAATGGAGACGACGAACTTCTAAAACAATTTACTCGATTGATTAATTCTGTCTTTGGTATTAAGACTGGAAAGGAGATACAAAAAGGGAAAACTCCCGGAATTCTCATACACAACAAAGTTTTTGTAGACTTTATCAAGACCATAGATGCTGGGGGTAGGTCTTCTGAGAAACAGATCCCCCCCCTTATCCTAAGGTCCAGCGATAAGATTCTCTCCGCCTTTCTAAAGGGATACTATCTAGGTGATGGGTCCTTCTCTCAAGGAGAAATAGAGCTTTCCACGGCTAGTAAGAAGTTGCAAATTGGTCTTTCTTATGCTCTAACCAGATTGGGGATTCTCCATGTCTTAGCCACCAGAAAATTCAAAGAGAAGAATTACTATCGCATTTTCATACGTGGCGTTGATAATCTGAAGATATTTTATGAATCAGTGAACAAAGACGGTGAAGAATTTGATAAAGTTCGGAAAATCAAGGATTACACAGATTCAAAGAAAACCACTTATACTTCTTACGATGTGGTTCCCCTGTCCGCTGAGGTCATATCCAACTTCTATCGGAGCTCAAGAGTTACCTACTCTCAACTCAAAGCCCGGGGAGTTGAAATAAGCAATTACATTGGTAACCGTGAGCGAATGAGTACCATTACGTTTAAGAGATTTGCTCAGCTCTTGAAGGAAGATGGGGGAAGGGAGAAATATAGTCAAATCTTGAGACTCTCTTCTCTTTTAGATCATATTTTTTGCGACAGAGTGGTACACATTGAGAAAATCAAAGGCCCTCTCAATGTCTATGACGTTTGTATCCCTCAAAAAGAGAATTTCGTTGGAGGGTACGGTCCCCTACTTCTGCATAATACTGTTGTGCAACATCAGCTCTCCAAATGGACTGATGCCGAGATCATCGTTTTTGTGGGATGTGGAGAAAGAGGCAATGAGATGACTGACGTTTTGCTGAATTTCCCCAAATTGAAGGACCCCAAAACGGGCAAGCCCCTCATGCAAAGAACAATCCTCATCGCCAACACTTCCAATATGCCGGTGGCAGCCCGGGAAGCTTCTATTTACACCGGGATTACTCTGGCTGAATACTACCGGGATATGGGGTATAATGTAGCCCTCATGGCAGATTCAACTTCCCGATGGGCAGAGGCACTGAGGGAGATGTCGGGAAGGCTTGAAGAAATGCCGGGTGAAGAGGGATATCCGGCATATCTACCTTCCAGGTTAGCCGAGTTTTACGAGAGAGCCGGGAGAGTCATTTGCCTCGGAACCGATAAGCGTAAGGCCAGTTTGACCGCTATTGGAGCGGTTTCCCCTCCTGGAGGAGATCTTTCGGAGCCGGTGGCCCAGGCCAGTTTGAGGGTGGTGAGAGTTTTCTGGGCCCTGGTCGCTGAGCTGGCTTATCAACGTCATTTTCCAGCTATCCATTGGCTCCGCAGCTACTCCCTGTACCTGGACGATTTGAGAGAGTATTTCGCTGACAAAGTGGCTCCGGAATGGATGGAACTTCGAGGAGAAGCCATGGCTCTCTTGCAGAAAGAGGATGAGCTGAGGGAGACGGTAAGGCTGGTGGGATTGGATGCCTTATCCTACCAGGATAGAATAAGTATGGAGGCAGCTCGCTCCATCCGGGAGGATTTCCTGCAACAAGTTGCCTTCCATGAGACAGATACTTACACTACCATAAGGAAGCAACACCTAATGCTAAAGCTTATTCTCGAGTACTATCATCTTTCACTGGAAGCCCTCAAGAGGGATGTTCCGATAGATGATCTCATTTCTCTTTCCGTAAGAGAGGACATTGCCAAGGCGAAGTATCTGCCGGAAGAGAGAATAGACGAGGAAATAGGAAAAATAAGCCAGAGATTAAAAGCTGAGATGGACAAGTCAATGGAAGGAAGCAAGGTATGAGAACAAAGGAATATACTACCGTAAAGGAACTGACCGGACCCTTAATGTTGGTGGATAAGGTGTCGGATGTCTCCTACGAGGAGCTGGTAGAGATAGAGCTTGCCAATGGGGAAAGGAGAAGAGGCAGAGTGTTGGAGGTTACCTCTGAAGCAGCATTGGTGCAGCTTTTTGAGCGGGCGAGTGAGCTTGGGACCGAGGGAGTTCAGGTGAAGTTTTTAGGCAGAGGAATCCAATTGGGAGTCTCTGAGGATATCCTGGGCAGAGCCTTTGATGGATGGGGAAGAGCGCGGGACGGTGGGGCGGAAGTTATCCCGGAGAAAAGACTGGATATTGGAGGAAATCCCATCAATCCCGAGGCCAGGGCTTATCCGGTAGAATTTATCCAGACCGGTGTATCGGCCATCGACGGCCTCAACACCCTATCCAGGGGACAAAAACTTCCCATCTTCTCTGGAGCAGGCCTACCCCATGCTCAACTGGCAGCTCAGATTACCCGGCAGGCCAGGGTACTGGCAAAAGAGGAGGAATTCGGGGTGGTTTTTGCGGCCATGGGGATAACCTATGAGGAAGCCAATTTCTTTCTTTCTGACTTTGAGGCAAGCGGAGCCATCGAGAGAACGACCCTCTTTCTTAATCTTGCCGATGATCCGGTCATAGAAAGAATCTCTACCCCTAGAATGGCCTTCACCTGTGCCGAGTACCTGGCCTTTGAAAAAGGAATGCATATTCTGGTTATTCTCATCGATATGACCAATTACGCTGAGGCTTTGAGGGAGCTTTCTGCGGCCAGACGGGAAGTTCCTGGAAGAAGAGGATATCCCGGGTACCTGTACACGGATCTTGCCACCAATTATGAGAGAGCAGGGCGAATCAAAGAAAATGAGGGGTCCATCACTCTCATTCCTATCCTGACCATGCCCGATGACGATAAAACCCATCCCATTCCAGATCTGACCGGATATATCACCGAAGGACAAATCATTCTTCAGAGGGATCTTCATCAAAAAGGTATCTATCCCCCCATCAATGTTCTTCCCTCCCTTTCCCGCTTGATGGACCAAGGTGTGGGAAAAGACAAGACCAGGGAGGATCATCGAGAACTCTCCAATCAGCTATATGCTGCCTATGCCCAGGGAATTGAGGTTCGGGAAATGGCACTGGTGATGGGGGAAGCTACTCTCAGTGAGATGGACAAGAACTATCTCCGCTTCGCGGATGAGTTTGAGCAGAAATTTGTCTCTCAGGGAGCATATGAGAACAGGGAAATAGAGGAAACTCTAGATTACGGTTGGGAGCTCCTCAGGATGATTCCCCGCTCAGAGCTGAAAAGGGTAAGGGACGAGTATATTGAAAAGTACGGAAAGCGTGAAGAAGAAAGGTAGACTGGAAGATGCCCCAGACACTGCAGGTAAGCCCCACCAGGATGGAGCTTCTGAAGCAGAAACAAAGACTGAAAATGGCCCGCAGGGCTCATGATCTTCTTGAAGATAAAAGGGACGAGCTCATGCAGCGGTTCTTTCCTCTGCTGAAGGAAGTTCGCGGAATGCGCAAGGAAATAAAAGAAAAGGTTGGTCAAGCTTATGCGGATCTTCAGATATCCAAGTCCCTCACTTCAGAGGCTGAGGTAGAGGAGTGCATTATGTGGCCAACCCAGAGATCGGGTTTGGATATTTCCGGATACACCATGATGAAGGCCCCTGAGTTTAAACTGGTCATGGAGGGAGATCTTTTTTGCTACGGCCTCCATGGAAGTAATTGGAAGCTAGATTTTGCCTTAAGATCCTTTCCAGATACTCTCCATCTCCTGGTTGAGTTGGCTCAGAGGGAGGAGGATCTCAACCGGCTGGCCAGAGAGATTGAGCGTACCCGAAGAAGGGTCAATGCGCTGGAGCATATTCTAATTCCTCGCATCCAGGACACAGTCAAGTACATCACCATGAAGCTGGAGGAAAGAGAAAGAGCCCATATTATCAATCTCATGAAGATGAAGGAAATCGCAGAAAGAGTCGAACAAACCTCTAGAGATTAAAATGTTTTACTAGCAGGTTGGCAATGTTCCTCGCTCCTCCTGGAGGTCCCATTCTGACGGAGCCAATTTTGCCTCTTCTAGTCCTCTCCTCCGGATTGGAAAGAAGAAAAGAAATCTCGGTTGCTACTCCATTGGGAAAATCCGATACAAACTTAACTGCCGCTCCCAGGAGCCGAGCCTGATCCTTCATGCGCCTCAAAGTTGTCTGAGGTCCGTATCCAGTAAAGGAGACTACGGGCTTGCCCAGACCCGCAGCTTGCTCATTGCCTGTTCCTGCCAGACCAATAACAATTTCTGATTCTGAAATCACATCCTCAAATCCGTTCCTGACAATAACTACTGCTCTTTCATTTTTTTTAAACACCCCGTTCTCGTAAATCCATTTATCTCTTCTGGCCAGGTGGATTATTCTTCCTATCTTCAGGGATTGGGGTAGAGCACAGACAAATGTAACTGTCTCTTTCACCCTCTCCACTACTTTAAGTATCTTAGTAAGGTTCTTGTAGGCCTCGGATCGACTGCCGGGGAGTATCCCAACTATGGGTCGCTCACCTAAGTTAATTCCTCTGGGTACTAATTCATCCATCATAGGATTACCTAAGAAGAGGGCAGATATACCCTTTTTGCGCAGGTTTTCAGCAGTATATTCATCATGGGTCAGGACCTTCCAGGGGATCTTGCGCATAAAAAACTCCTCAATCCTGTAGTGCGGTCTCTGGTAGTCAGATTTTGCTGGAGCCAGGAATAGGATTTGTTTGCGTAGGGCAAGATACCCTAGGATTAGGAGAGGAACATCCCCCACAACTACAGTATAGTCAATATCAGCTCGCCTCTTTCTTAAAGTCAGAAAGTACTTTAGGGGCACGTGGGCAGCGGATACATCTAACAGGAGTCCCTTCAGACTTCTAGTAGGAAAACCTCCAGAAGGAGGAACTCTGGCTCGGGTAAGAAGTGGAATCCCTCTTTTTACATACTCTCTCCCCCAGGAGATAAGCGGAGCACCTGTTATTTCAGCTTGTGGCCTCAACTTTTTAAGTTCCCTGGCAATTAAAGCGGCGGATCTATCCTCCCCGTAGCAGTTACTCAGAAAACAAATATGCAATTTAGCGTCACTCCGTTTCTACGTGTTTAACAGTATGTTAATTATCCTGTGGGCTGTCTCTCCTTGACCGGTTTTCTTTTTTGGCTGCTCTGATATTCTTTCTATAACCG
>JAUWAK010000066.1 GCA_030602105.1 Candidatus Aerophobota bacterium
GGTAATAGTAGCTCCAATCTGTGCTTTAATGTCATCTCCTACTATGGGAAGACCTTTTTGCTCAAATCTTTCTGCAAATTGCCTATCAGAAGCAATAAAAACCGGAATGCAGTTAATAAGAGCAACATTTGCTTCTAAACAACAGTCTGCATAGAATCTCGCCGCGCCTTCCGAACCAACGGGAAGGTAATTTAAGGCAATTTCTGCTTTGCTCTCCTTTAGAACATCTACTATATTTGCTTCTTTTTCCTCTGAAATCACAAAGGTTTGATTGTCTGGTAGCTCTTTCATATGCTCCGCAACACCATCCAAAACCTTACCCATAATAACATTAATACCAATCCTTGGAATATTTCTGCAGAATACTTTAGTGCAGTTTGGCTCTGAAAAAATAGCTTCACTCACATCTTTTCCTATCTTTCTTCTGTCTACATCAACAGCAGCTACAACCTCTATATCATAGGATTTATAGCCGCCGATATCCCAATACATCAAACCAATTGCATCTCGAGGATTTTTGTTTTTGTAGTAATACATCCCCTGTACCAAGGAACTTGCACAGTTCCCAACCCCAATTATCGCTATTCTTATCTTTTCCATTGCACTACCTCACTTTCGTTAACTTGGTTAGTTCGCTGAAATTCAAAAAAAATACCCCCTGCCTGGGAGTCCAAAGATTTGGTCCAACTACGAATGTCCGAGCGGCAGTTGAGATGTCCCTCCAAATTGATATATTTTGCGAGGCGCTTCACGTACGCGCCACTCTAACTGAAGCCGCAAATTGTAACTCCTCGCTCACCTCATCTTCTTCCAAGAATCCAAAGAACCCCAACTCCTTCCAACATCCTGCCAGTCGAGGTGAGCATAGCCTAATCTGGTCGGGGCGACCGGATTTGAACCGGTGACCTCTTGCTCCCAAAGCAAGCGCGCTAAACCAGACTGCGCTACGCCCCGAGTACATACGATTATAAAACAAAAACGGAAAGCGTCAAGAAAGAGGGAGGAAAATACCGGAATTCCAGAGAGTCTGTCCTCAGAATAGGCGCGGAATACCTGGAAAACTAGAAATGATAGGCAAGAGACGCAGTACTTTGACTTCTAAGGCCATTTTTGCTACAGTTTAGCTGACAAGCTGCACCAAGCAAGGAGATAGATATTGAAGGAGATAAAACCGGAAGAGTGGATTCAGACTCACACCTTTCACCATTCTTCCTTCTCTGATATCAAGCATCTGGTGGACCTAAAGGAGGAAAAAGGACTCAAGATTAGTCTTGCCTTTCCTACTTTCAATGAAGAAGACACCATCGGACAAGAGGTAAGAGTTATCAGGGAAAAACTGCAGAAAGAATATCCCCTGCTGAATGAAGTGGCCGTTATAGACAGCGGTTCAACTGACAATACTCGAGAGGTGGCACGAGAGGCTGGAGCCGATGTTTATCTGGCCGATGATTATCTTTCCCGGTTTGGAGTGGTAAGGGGTAAGGGAGAGAACCTCTGGAAGAGTCTTTATCTTCTAGAGGGAGATATCATTGTCTGGATAGATGCCGACATTAAGAACATCCACCCTAAATTCGTTTATGGACCAGTGGGACCTCTCCTGGAGCATGACCACATAGAGTATGTCAAAAGCTTTTATGAGAGACCCATGAAGCTAGGAATGAGAATGAGGCAATCCGGTGGCGGCCGGGTAACCGAAATTCTGGCAAGGCCTCTCTTGGCCAGCTTTTATCCGGGGCTTTCCGCATTCGCTCAGCCTCTTTCCGGAGAATATGCCGGCCGCAGAGGAGTCCTGGAGGCGGTTCCGTTCCGGGTGGGTTATGGAGTAGAGATCGGGCTTCTCATAGATATCTATGAAAGATTTGGTCTGAAATCTTTGGCTCAGGTGGATCTGGATAAGAGAGTACATAGAAATCAGGGGTTGCCGGGTCTAAGACGAATGTCCTTTGCTATCCTCCATACCTTTCTTGCCAGGCTGAAAGAGCACGGTGTTATTTCCCCTAACATAAGAATTTCCAAAGGACTTGAGATGGTTAGAGGCAGGGGGAGGGATCTCTTCCTCGAGAGAGAGGAGTTCACTTTGGTTGAAAGACCTCCTATGATCGCCGTTGAGGAGTACCGAAGAAAGAGGGGTATTAGAGAAAAGTAAACTCCTCTCACCCGGGCCAGAAACTCTAAAGTGAAGTAGAAATTAAGAAGCAAAGGAGAAAAGGACCAGTCAATGAGGGAGGGTATTGCCCTTTTGCATTATTCCTATCCTCCCATAATGGGAGGAGTGGAGTTTGTTCTAGAGGGACACGCCAGAGTCCTTGCCAGATATAGACACAGGGTAAAGGTCATTGCCGGGAAGGGTACGAGCAATAAGAAGAACATAAAGATGACCCTTATCCCAGAGATATCCCCTGCTTGTCATAAGGTCAGGGCCATTAATGAGGAGCTCGGGAAGGGAAAGGTACCGGAAGAGTTCCATAGGCTCAAGGAGTTTCTCTACCGTGAGATAAAGAAAGCTCTGGAGGATAGCAGGGTGTGCATAGTCCACAATGTGATGACCATGCACTTCAACCTTCCCCTAACCTCTGCTCTGGATGAGCTGATAAGCGATCTGTATGATAGAATAAGGTTTTACGTTTGGTGCCACGATGCTACTCTCACCAACCCCCTCTACGAGATAGAGAAGCCCGGTGAGTACCCCTGGAGCTTGCTGGGTAAGCTTAATCCAAAGGCAGAGTATATTGCTATCTCCCGGCTAAGAAGAAATGAATTGGCCGACCTTTTCGGTGTCTCGCCGGACCTGATTGGCAGCGTTCCTGACGGAATGGACATAAAATCATTCCTGGATATATCTGATTCTATCTGGAGAATAGCCTGGAACAAGGGACTGTTTACAGATGATCTGGTTATGCTTTTTCCTTGCCGCATTCTAAAAAGGAAAAATTACGAGTTAGCTATGAATATCACCGCTGAAATCAAGCTTCTGAATATGAAATGCAGGCTTCTCATCACTGCTCCTCCCGATCCCCACAACCCTCAGTCGATGAATTACTATGAGGATCTACACCTTCTGCGTCAAAAGATGAAACTGGAAGAAGAAGTGATTTTTGTCAGCGACCTTAAGGATGAATACGGACTCAAGCTGGGGTACTCAGAACTAAAGAGTCTTTACCGCATATCTGATCTTCTTCTCATTACCTCGTCTGACGAGGGGTTTGGTATTCCCATTTTGGAAGCAGGGGCTATGAGAGTGCCCGTTGCCTGTAGTGAAATCCCGTCTCTTTTGGAGCTGGCTCAAGATAAGGCTCTATTTTTCAAGTTGGACGAGAAGCCTTCCCGGATCGCCAAAAGAATTGTAGACTACCTCAACATGCAGCCTACGGGGGTTCTCTTCAAGCGCGTGGTCTCCAAGTTCGATTGGGAAAGTATTTACAGGAATTATCTTCAAAACCTGGTCAGGGCGTAAGAGGAGCCCTGATTCTTAAGAAGGAGCGTTCTTTTGCCGGTAGAGAGGAAACTCGGGTTCAAAGAAAAGCAAGGGGAAGTTCTGAGAGAATATTTGACCATTGTTAGATCATTTCGCCAATACTTAGATAAAAAAGGAGTGAGTCAAAGATCAAAGCACCAGGACCCTCAGCAAGTATTGAAGCAGTTTCATTCCTCAATCTTGACCTGTCGAGGGTGCTCCCTTTATAGGACCAGGACCCATCTGGTTTTCGGAAGGGGAAGTTCTCAGGCAGAAGTAATGCTGGTAGGAGAGGCACCAGGAAGAGAGGAGGATCTGGAGGGCAGACCCTTCGTAGGAGCAGCAGGAAAACTCCTTGCTAAGGAATTGGCAAAGGCGGGGTTGAGAGACGAAGACATATATATTGCCAATGTTCTTAAGTGTAGACCCCCTGGTAATAGGGACCCTCTTCCTGAAGAAATTGAGGCCTGCCTTCCCTATTTGAAAAGACAGATAGAAATCCTCCATCCCCGGATCATCTGCAGCCTGGGCAAATTTGCCACTCAGGTTCTTTTGAGCACGCAGCAGGGAATCACCTCTCTCAGAGGAAAGCCTCAGTTCTATGACGAGAGTACCATAATTATTCCCACCCTGCATCCCGCTGCTTGTATTTATAATCCTTCCTGGGAAAATTTGCTGCGCCGGGATCTTGCGTTGGTTAAGACGAAATTATCTGGGGAGGATTAATTGGTCGTCATTGTGGGGAGATGGAAGCAGTTTAGCTTTTTGCGGATGGAATGCGGGTGGCGGGACTCTGTTGAAGAGTCTTGATCTTTTCTTCAATTTCTTGTTTTCTCTCCAGCTCGAAGTTGTTCTTCTTAATGAAAGAGAAAGCCTCTAGATAGCAGTCAATAGCTTTTTGGGAGTCTTTTTCCCGCTCAGCTTTTCCCAGAAGCTCATCCAGTCTTCTGCCCTTCTGAAGCCTTTCTAATTCTACCTCCAGCCTTTTCATCTTAATACGGGTAGGCTTCTTCTTTACCTCTTCCAGCAGTCTCATAACCTCCCTCTTAAGCAAATCTACCTTTAATTCTAGCTCGCTGGAGGGCTCCTTTTCCGATCTACTCCTGAAGTAGAGTATGAGGATAATGACAACAACAATAACCAGAGCTAGCTGAATCATCTTGCCCCTTACCTGGTAGTGCCCCCGGTTTGTAGGATGCTAGAAACCTACTCCTTCTACCCAAAGAGTATAATACATGACGCACTTTTGTCAATTGAGTCTCACAATCTGTCCTTGACTAATTGTTTTGTGTTACTATTATGAAGATAGTAACACAACCCAAGAGGTACGGCGAAGCGTTCAAAAATCCATCAGAAAAAACGTGAGTAAGCTAACAATAGCCTCAAAAATGTTTGGGTCAAAAAAGGTGGGCCAGGAGGAAGGAATGGAAGCAAGATTGGTGCGATTTGGTGTTTCCATGGATGAGCATCTGCTTCAACGATTTGATAATCTTATATCTCGTAAGTCATATGCCAACAGGTCGGAGGCCGTGAGGGACCTTATCAGGAACTACTTGGTGGAGGAGGAATGGAGGGAGAAGGGCCGCGAGATGGTAGGAATAATTACCCTGGTTTATGATCACCACACACGCGGACTCGCAGATACTCTAACTGACCTTCAGCATCATTTCCATGATCTCGTAATCTCTACCATGCATCTACATCTAGATGAGGATAACTGCCTTGAGGTTTTGGTAATCAAGGGGGTGGTGGACAAAATTAAAACCGTGACTGATAAACTTATAAGTACCCGCGGGGTAAAACACGGGAAGCTGACCATGACCACTACGGGGAAAGGCATACCTTAGACATTTCAGGAGGAAATCTCGTGCATATCTCAGATGGTGTTTTGTCGGCTCCTGTTTGCCTTGGAGGCTATGTTGCTGCGGCTGGTATTGTGGCGGTTAGCATTAAGAAGATAAAGGTGGATAACATACCAAAGGTTGCGGTAATGACCTCTGCTTTCTTTGTTGCCTCCCTGATCCATGTCCCTCTCGGCCCCACCAGTGTGCATCTAATCTTGAACGGTCTGGTAGGGATAATTCTGGGTCCGGTAGCTTTCATCTCCATTTTTGTCGGTCTCATTCTGCAAGCTTTTCTATTTCAACACGGCGGGATCACTACCATTGGAATCAACGCCATTATGATGGGAATGCCAGCTTTTCTGGCCTATGCACTATTCAATCTAAGAAATAGATTTGACTTTAAAAGATGCGAATTCATCTTTGGGGCTCTGGCTGGTGGTTCGGGGGTTTTCTTTGGAATCCTCATTCTGGCATTAGCACTGGTGACTACGGGGAGTGAATTCAAGGGGGTAGCCAAATATGCAGCTATAGCCCATATCCCAGTGATCATCATCGAGGGAATGATGACCGGTTTCATAGCTTCATTTCTGATGAAGGTAAGACCGGAGATTCTCGCAAGAACGTGATGGTCAATGGAAAACCAGTCCTTTACGCACAAGTAGAGGTGGAATATTATAATGAAGAAGAGGCAATACAACCTCCTGCCGATCCCTATATCACTCAGGTGCTCAAGACCGATAGGAATGGCGTG
>JAUWAK010000108.1 GCA_030602105.1 Candidatus Aerophobota bacterium
CAAAGGATGTGGGGGAACATACAAAATAGGTGATAAGCTGATTGTGTATTTCAGGTCCAGCAAGGACTCTTACCTCAACCTCTTTGACGTCAGCCCTGCGGGCCGGGTAAGACTTATATTTCCCAACCGATATCGAACAGATAACTTCTTTGAGGCTGGTATAGTCCACGCTATTCCTACTGAAGGCGACGATTTCGAATTTGAGGTAACCCCTCCCACTGGCAAGGGAGCCATTAGGGCGATGGCAACCCTTACTCCCTGGCATTTCACCCCAAAGGAAACCTTGAGAAAGGGAGCTCTCTTTCCCACTATCGGTAGGTCAATGGACGAGTTCGACTCCAGGTTGAAAAAAAAGATCACACCAGTGTCTCGCGCCGATCGAGCTACGGACACCTGCACTTACACAGTAACAAAGAGGATGCCGCGTTACGGGAAAATCAGAGTCACTTCAGATCCTTCTCGGGCAAGAGTATTTCTGGATGGTGAATACCGAGGAAGAACCCCTATTACTATCGGCGATGTGACAGTAGGAGAGCACCAAATAAAGGTTACCAAGGATGATTATTACGATTGGTCAGAAACTGTCACGGTTAGATCCAACCGTACCACTACGGTACTTGCCAGACTAGATCGTATTCCAAGAACGGGCTCTATCTCTGTTACCTCCTCACCTTCTCATGCAAGAGTATTTTTGGATGGTGAATACCGAGGAAGGACCCCCCTTACTATTCGCAATGTTAGGGTAGGGGAGTATCAGATAAAAGTCAGCAAGGAGGGTTACTACGATTGGTCGCAAGCAATCAGGGTCAGGTCCAATGTTACCAAGAGGGTATTTGCGACGTTGGAACACATTCCAAGAACGGGCTCTAACTCTGTTAATTCGTCACCCCGTCATGCAAGAGTATTTGTAGATGGAATAGAAAGGGGAACTACTCCTCTCACCATAACCGACATAGACGCGGGATGGCACCAGGTGGTGATAATTAAAGAGCGCTACAGGGCCTACCTGGAAGACGTTCACGTTGAGGGAGGAGAAGAGCTGGATATCGAAGTGGATTTACGCAGAATCTAAGGGAGCATACCGACAAGAAAACTTAAGGGATATCTTGTAGCAATATCCGGTTACTATCTTCGCGGGGGGAAGATTTTTCCCGGATTGAGGATGTTGCTGGGGTCGAAGAGCTGTTTGATTCCCCGGAAGAACTGGACCGTTTTGGGACCGACTGCTTTTTCGAGGTATTGCCTCCTGGTGGCACCAACTCCATGCTCTCCGGTTATCTGCCCACCCAGGGCAAGAGCAATATCGAAAATCTCCTCACTGATCTTAGGAATAGTCCCCTTCCATTTATCCTCAGGACGATCCTCCTTGAGGACGTTAACGTGAACATTTCCGTCACCTGAATGGCCGAAGCAGATGATTGGATACCCGTATTTTTCCTGCAGTTTTCTTATCTCCCGCAGGAAATCGCTTATCCGGGCTCGGGGAACAACGACGTCCTCCATGTGATTGACCGGGCTCCTTTCCTTCAGCGCGTCAACGACGGCCCGCCTGCCTTCCCATAACCTTTCCTGAGTGGGACGGTCGTCAGCAACCAAAACATCAACAGCATGGTGTTCAAAACAGACCTCACCGACACTCTCACAGAGGGCTTGGACATCCTCCTTCCGATTTCCGTCCAGTTTTATCAGTAGAAATGCCGCAGCATCATGCAGGGGAAGTTCCTTTTTCAGGTATTTCTCACAGGCGATGAGCGAGTCTTGCTCCATAAATTCAATGGACGCAGGCAGTATCTGTCGTTCAATAATGGCTGAGGCGGTATCCGCGGCAGCTTGAAACTCGTTGAACGCCACCAATAGGTCTATGGTTACTCTGGGAAGAGGAATGAGGCGAAGAATTATCCTGGTTATGATGGCCAAAGTGCCCTCGGAGCCGATAAGAAGCTGAATTAGATCATACCCGGTGACGTTTTTGACAAGTTTGCCACCCAATTGAATGATCTCTCCCGAAGGGAGAACAGCTTCCAGCCCACAGACATATTCCCTGGTCACTCCGTACTTAATGGCCCTCGGTCCCCCGGCACACTCTGCTATGTTACCGCCGATGGAGCAGGAATCAAGGCTGGCCGGATCCGGGGGATAGAAGAGTCCTTCTTTCTCCACGGCTTCATGGATCTTCCCGGTTATGACACCTGGTTCAACAGTTATCATAAGATTCTTCTTATCGATCTCAAGAATACGGTCCATCTTTTCCAGCGAGAGGACTATCCCTCCATAGATAGGAACCGCTCCACCAGAGAGACCATACCCAGCGCCCCGAGGGGTTACAGGAATCTTTTTCTCATTGGCAAAATTCATAAGTTTTGAAATCTGGTGCACCGTTGTTGCTCTGACGACTACCTCGGGCTCGGCCTTTAGGCCTGCGACTTCGTCATGGCTGTACTTCTCCAGAAGATCGGGATCAACCAAAACTTCATCTTTATCAAATAGATTGGTTAGGAACTTCAGCACCTCGTCGTCAACTTTGGCATACATTTCTAAAGCTTCCCCTTAGTGTAGAATAAAGCTTATTCCCTAATAATGCCCAACGTAGATTACTCTGATTCATTCGTTGAGAGGAACCCCTTTTTCTACGGATAAATATGGCACCCGAAAAGGCGAGTGTCAAGTGAGATTATGGCAAAGTCCCCTGTCCGGAGGCGGACCGCTTTCTCATGGCTTTGGGCGCAACAGACAAAGAGCATAACGAGTAAAGATAGCTGCCAGCGCAATGCACAGCAGAGGAACTAGAAAGACGCTCCTCTCAAGACCTAGAGCTTCAGACACAGGACCAATTAGCCAGGGAAAAAGCATGGACCCGCTGGTTCCACTAGCAGCAAGGGCGCCGGTCATGAATCCGATGTGCTCCGGAAAGGTGTTGGCTCCCAGAGCAATTACACTAGGGTAGAACCAGGAGATCGAGAGGCCGGACAAGGCTATGAGCAGTATCATTGGAATGTGCCCCTTCAGCATAAAGGTCAAAGCACTGAATAGAGCTGCGGCAAGAGTGCCAACCACCAGCGAAAGAGACAGATTGGTCTTATGAAAAAAGGTGCCGAACAAGAACCTGCCCACCACTATGCTGACCCAAAAAACTGAGATGGCGTAGCTGGCGGAGACGATAGACAGGTCTCTTACCCTGGTCAGAAATACAGGTGTCCATGAACCAAACGATACCTCAATCCCCACATAAAGAAGCATAGCCAACGCCGCAAGCCAGAAAAGTGGGGAAACTATGGGTCTTGTCTGTCCCTGTCCGGCAGGAGTCAATGTTGGACTGAAAGAAATACTCCCCTGGTAGAGGCTGCTTCTCCAAAACAGTATAGGCAGCGGCAAGCTGAGTAGTCCCATGAGAACGTAGACCAGACGCCACTTGTCACTGAAGGTCAGTACAATAGCTACCAGTAGGGGGCCAATAATGGCTCCAATGCCGTAAAAGACATGGAGCCAATTCAGCCGTCTTGTCCTTTGCTGACCTGAAATTTCGGAAAAGAAGCAGTCCAGGCTAGTATGCAACAGTCCTTGGCTGATGCCAACAAGGAATAGAACTGCCAGGAGCAACAAGGTAGTTCGAACCAGGCCAATGCTTGCCAGAGCCAATGAAGCCACCAAGGAGGGAGCAATTAAGAATATTCGCACCCTATGCACTTTCCAAAGAAAAGCGAGAAGGATAGATGCACTGAAAAAGCCGGCCGAATTACATACAATTGGCAATCCCACTTGAGCTATTCTCAGACGAAAGGTCTCCGATATGGGAACCAAAAGAGGACCTATTGAACCAAATACCATTCCTACACTCAGCATACCCCAGCAAGCCAAGACAAATAGCTTC
>JAUWAK010000056.1 GCA_030602105.1 Candidatus Aerophobota bacterium
CTCCCTGCTCTCCTTCTCTAAGATCGTACTCCTTTTCCAATTCGGGATTAACGGAGTGAACCTGAATTCCAAGGAGTTTCTCGCTCAGGCTTTCTCCGGTTATCTGAACCAGTTTTTCTGGCTCCTGGCCCGTAGAAAAGGCGATATCCATCTCCTCACCCTTTCTTATCAGGGTTAAGGTGATCTCCTCACCGATCTCTGTCTTAAGAATTTCCTCCTTTAAATCCAAACTTGAGTCAACCGGCTTACCATTTACCTTCTGTATAACGTCGCCTGCCTGAATGCCGGCCCTATCGGCGGGGCTCCCTTCTACTACATCTGCCACCAGAATACCTTTATCTACTCCAAATTTCTCGGCGAGCTCCGGAGTAAGCTCCTGCATATAGATACCAATCCAGGGGCGTCTGATCTCACCATAGCGAACCAGACTGTCCAGGAGCCTCTTAGCTCTATCTACGGGGATAGCAAAACCGATGCCAATGGACCCACCCGAGGTGCTCAAGATAGCCGTGTTGATTCCAACAATTTCCCCATAGATGTTAATCAGGGGTCCCCCACTGTTACCAGGATTAATAGAGGCGTCGGTCTGGATGAGACCTGTGTAAGTCGTCGCCGTTCTTCTTCCTCTTCCGGCCTGTATGGTCCTGTCGGTAGCGCTAATCACCCCTACAGTAACAGTAGGCGCATACTCTTTCTTTAGCTGAGAAAGTGTCGCTCCAAAGGGATAGCCCAAGGCAATGACCCACTCTCCCACCTTAAGATTCTCGGAATGCCCCAAAGTTACTGCTGGCAGATCTTGGGCCTCAACCTTGAGCACACCAATATCTGATTCCTCATGGGCTTCCAAAAGCTCTACTTTGAGCTCCCGGCCTTCAGGCAGCGTCACCCAGAGATCGTCTTTGTCCAACTGACGAATAACATGCGCATTGGTAAGGATATAACCATCACTACTGATAATCATCCCGGAGCCCACAGGCTGCCTTTCCCTCTGTTCTCTCCGAGGAAACTGTTCAAAGAATCGCCTGAAGAAATCTTCAAAATCTTCAAAAGGCTCCCGAAAGAACTGGCTCCCCCGGCCATATGCAGGAGTTTCCACCCGAATTCTACCACTAATACCTACTACTGCCGGAGTCACCCTCTCCACTGCCGCGATGATCTTCCCCTGAAGGCTCTCAGGATCAATGGGATGAGACTCCGCGCTTTCCCCATAAATAGGCCCTTCTAGACCCTTCACCTCAGAAAACGAGGTTCCTCCCACGAGAAAGCCCGTAGCTAGAGCAGCTGAAAGAGCCGCCACCACAGCTAGAACAAGAACCTTTTTTTTGTGACCTCCGAGATATCTCGAATTAGTAACTTTCCTGGACATGAAAACCCTCCTTCGCATTCCGAATTATTGTAGAGCTTCTTTCATTTCTGACACCGTGGGCAAAAGTAAGTCCCTCTTCCCCCCACTTCCATTCTTTCTATAACGTGTCCGCAGCGAGGGCAATTCGAACCTGCCCGCCCGTAAACTCTGAGGTGAGGCTCATAATTACCCTGTCTGCCAACCAGATCAACATAGCTCTTGATTGATGAACCGCGGTATGAAATGGCTTCCCGTAGAACATTTAAGAGGTTATGGTAGAGCTTCTCTATTTCTCCCTCAAGTAAGGACGAAGGACTGCGGGTGGGGTGAATCCCGGAAAGGAAAAGAGCCTCCTGCGCATACACGTTCCCGACCCCCGCAATGAAGCTCTGATCCATCAGAAGTGTCTTGATTTTGCCCTTTTTATCCTTGAGAAGCTGCTTGAACTTCTCCAGAGTAAAGTCCGTCTCCAGGGGCTCTGGACCCAGATTCGCCAGAGTCGGAACCACTTCTTCAAATCTCTCATCGGGAACGAACCACAAGCCGCCAAAACCACGTATGTCCGTGAAGCTGAGCTGAGCATCGTTCTCCAGGAGAAAAACCACCCGGCTGTAGTCAATTTCCTCCCCGGCCTTGGAATAGATTAGCCTTCCGGTCATGCCAAGGTGCAGAACCAGGGCGTCCTCCGAATCTAGGCCAACGATGAGGTATTTTCCCCTGCGATGGATCTCATCAAGCACTTTTCTTTCCATTTTCTGAATGAATTCTCGAGGAGAGGGAACCTTCACCGATTTCTCATTCTTTATGATCACCCTCTCTATTATTTTGCCCCGAACTTTTTCCTCCAGATCTCTCCTGATGGTTTCTACTTCTGGCAGCTCCGGCATTTATTTCCACCTTTTCCCTCGCCTTAGACAACAGTAGCCCCGATGCCCGAGGGCCTCTCTTGAAACCCTTCATCGGTATTATATTAGATAGAAAAAAAAGAGCAACCACGGGGTGCGGTACCTGTCCCATGGGCTCAAAGTTGTGCAAAGCTCTTGAGAGCGTCTTCTGGGGAGCCGATCTTACTTAACGGACTCGGCTATTCTGCTAAGTTCCTTCTTTAATATGTCCCCCATTAGAATGAAAGTCATTCCGCTCTTGTTCCAAACAAGGGTCTTTTCATCCTCTCTTGCTCTAAGCTTGCCCTCCAAATTTCCAAACCTTAGTTTTTCGAAGCTTCTCATCTTGATATTAACCCTGGGTCTTTGAAAGAAACAAATCACCCCCAGGCCATCGGTGTAGGTTAGTTTTACCGTCTTCCCCTCATCTAAGAGACCCACCCTCCGCAGAATATAGCCACGAGGTAGATACTCAGGCACCCTGAGATGGTATTCTACAACTCTCCGAGCCTCATCCAGGGTGTAGGAATGATGAGACAAGACAGCTTTTCTTTCTCCCCGTATCCGTCGAACACTCTGGTAGACCCTTTTTCTGAACACTTCTTTCCTCAAACTAAAGGGAATAAAGGAAGAGGAGACGATCAGTTTCCCTTCCGCGTTGTATCTCTGTTTTTTCAGGGGAAAATAGGTTTTCTTATCTATCCAGATGTCGAGTCGAGGATTGCCCGGAGACTTCGGGATGACAGAGATAACGTAGGATGGCCTACCCAAGATGAATTCATCCCCATGCCGGGAGATCGTATAGTTGGCGGCTAGTAGATCAAGGTTCTCCCGTCGCTCCAGCTTGCTAGGGCCCGAATTCAAAGAGGGATAAACTCTCAGCTTCTTCTTATGGGGTATATAGTCCTTGCGGGAGCTGCCGTCATCAAGAATCATCCTTCCTTTGAGCCCGGAAGGAGATACATACAGAAGGTAACTAAAATCTGGTCCCAAACGGATGAAGCGCGCGGTAAGGACGGAGTCCTCCTGACGTGTGTGAAACTCAGCCCTTTTGATGCCTTCAAGATCAAGCTGAAATTGAGCCTCCAGGGACCGACCGAGGATCTCATGAGGCTCAATCCCCCATGTCGGGGAAACCCACCCCAGTGTGCAAAAAAAGAAAACGAACAGACTCAAAAAGACAATTTGGTGAGACTTGAAGTTCATGAGAAATCCTTTCTCTCTATTCCCTCTCATCAGAGATTGGGAGAATTAGCTCATCGGTCAAAGG
The DNA here is from genome assembly GCA_030602105.1 of Candidatus Aerophobota bacterium. Lineage (GTDB taxonomy): Bacteria > Aerophobota > Aerophobia > Aerophobales > AE-B3A > SOJT01. The sequence goes on from JAUWAK010000056.1 coordinate 3,500, forward strand.
AATCATCTGCCTGGATTGAAGGTATTCCTCGTCGAAGGCCCTCAGGGTTATCTCAGGAACTGAGAGCGATCTCCAAAGGTAGAATGAAGATCCAAACACAGCCAAAAGAATAGCCACAGTAGCAGCTAGTCTTCTCAAGCGCAGCATAGGAAATACTGGCCAGAGGTATCTTACCCGGAAAAGCCCCTCCCCAGGAGCTTTTTCCTTCTGGGAAAGACGATGGTAAAGACCCTCGTAAAATGCAGGACGAGGCTTCTCCATCGGTATCTTCTGAACCAGGCTGTGCATTCTCTCTAGCTGCCGAAGAATATGGCCACAGGAAGAACAATCCTCAAGATGCCTTTCCAGCTCTAGTTTCTCCTTATCCCCAAGAGCCTGGTCCATATAAGGAGAAAGCTTTTTCTTTGCTCTCCTGCAGTTCATTCTTTCCTCCCAATAGTCTCTAAAGCCCTTCGCTCAGGTATATCTCAAGCTTTTGGCGAAGAGCCTCTCTTGCCCGGCATAGTCTCGACTTTATGGTCCCTTCAGAACATCGCAAAACCTTTGCCAGTTCCCTGTAGGACAGGTCCTCAAATTCCCTTAGAATAAAGGTCATCTTCAAAACGCCAGGGAGAGAATCAATGGCAGACTTAATCTTTGTGGTGAGCTCCTTTTTCTCCAAAGTCTTCTGGGGAGAAAAAGATTCATCCTCTAGCTGCGGGGTACCGGGATTGCTCCCCACATTGGCTACCTCCCAAGAAGGAATAAGCACCTTCGGCTCCTCTTTTCTTTTTCTTTGAGCGTTAAAACAAACATTGATAGTGATGCGATAAAGCCAGGTGGAAAAACGGCATTCTTTCTTAAAGCCGTCAAGAAAACGGTACACGCGCAGGAAGACTTCCTGAGAAATATCCTCCGCTAGATTTCTATCCCTTACTGTCCTGCAGGCTATGTTGAAGATACGAGGGGAGTGTCTTTCTACCAGAATGCGAAAACTATCCTCGTCTCCTGATCTGAACCTATCCACCAGCTCTTCATCGGAAGGTTTCATAAACTGCCTTCTCCGCTATCATGCCTCTCTTAGATGAGCCCGAGACAAAATCTCTTCCCAGCCTGCGGCACGGAGCTATCCCGATTATAGCATTTATTCAAAAGGAGAAAAGGGACAATCTTCTCCCCAATACCACCAGTGTCCATACACAGGAGGGAACGGGATAGCTTTCGCGGAGAAGTTCCCGCAGCTCTCTTTCTTTCCGTAGGAGCTGGCGATAAAGATGGCGGGTTTCCGCGTACTCTTTCCTCAATACTCGGTTTATGCTTAGTATCCAGGGCAAGGGATGAAGACACTCCTGTAAGAAGCAGTATTCCACCAAGAAGCGCTGCTAGCCATCTTTTTCTCACTCAGCACCTCCTTTCTTGCTCTTAGCTTTCAGGATCACTACCTCATCATATTTAGACACTGGAAATTGGGAAATGTTCCCTTGACGGGAGAAACTGCAGGCAGGTAAATCTGTGGGATGAGATCGAACGTATCTATCTTCTTTGCAATCGGCGGGCAATCCACGAGCGCTTCAGCTCAATGGCCCCCTCAGGACAGAACTCATGACAAGTGAAACACTGAATGCATTCCTTGTAGTCAATGAGAGGTAAGGGATTCAGCTTGATAGCTCCTACGGGGCATTTTTCCTCACACAGGCCGCATCGGGAACATCTGGACTCACTAATTTGAGGGAAGACTCTAAAAATACTTATGCCCAGGGGGGTAAGTAGCCGACGCAGCGAGCGAACGGCAGAGCTTCGGTAAAGAACTGGCTTCTTGAAATCTCTCTTTATGAGGCTCTTCAGCTCTTCCCCTACTGTCCTCACTTCTTCCAGCTCCTGGGGTCCTATCCCACGCTCCATAGCGTCTACCGAGGTGAGGATTTCCTCGGGCCTAAAACCGGTGAGCTGCGAAGCCACCACATCCAGGGATACACAGTCAAAGGAGGCAAGAAGGACCCCTATATTAGTGGGGTCCCCGGCTGAAGGGCCCTCCCCCTCCATAGCTACCACTGCGTCCATGAGCGCCAGTCTTGGTCTACAAACTGAATAGATGTCCACCACCGCCTCGGCAAATTCCTTTTCCTTACCCAGTCGGTGAGCCTTAAAACGATCAGCCGAGGGTACACATCCAAAGAAATTCTTTACTGCCCCGGTGAGAAAGGTGAGTTCATGGGTTTTAAGCTTCGGCAGAGAAACCACAACGTCAGCCTCGAGTACTGGCTTGGCCAAGTTGATTTCGGTAAGTCTTTTGGCCCCCGGGACCTGGAGTCTTCTATATCCGTGATGGGTGAAGTTAACTATCTCGCCTCCTTCCTTTTCCACAACTTCCCGAATGCCGCCCACATCAAAGGCATCTCCTCGCTGAAGATCTGATCCCATCCCTCCAGTGGAGGAGGCGTCTCCCACCCAGATGACAGCTTCCTTTTCTCTGAGGAGCCTTACCATTGCTCCCACCAGCGAAGGATGAGTAATAATGGCCTTTTCAGGGGAGGAAGCGGAAAGAAGGTTTATTTTGAGGAGAACCCTGTCCCCCGGTCTTATGAGCTTCTCTATCCCTCCAATGAGATGCATCGCTTTCCTTACAGAATCATAAACTCTCTGAGGTTCGTAATCCTTACATCTTACCAGTGAAACGAGAGGCATAGTGGTAAACCTCGGTTTGGCTTATTCTGACGATGACTTAATGGCACGACTAAAAGTGCCGGGAAGGTAAAGAGACCACGGATGAAAAAGGATCTATGTCTCGCTTTGAACAAGTAAAACAGCCAGAGTCTTTCCGAGACCCTGGATAGAACGGCCGGAAGAACGATTCACAGGGCTAGACTATTGTCTACAAATGTGGTGCGCCTGGCAGGATTCGAACCTGCGACCTTCGGCTCCGGAGGCCGACGTTCTATCCACTGAACTACAGGCGCTTAGTTTCTCTAAATCCTTACTGGATAATTGTTTCAGGCTAAGCAACAAATCTTTGAATTGACGTCCTTTGAGCTCTGGTGTCCAAATGGTGTCCATCTCAGATACAAAATCACACAAATTGGTGACGAAAGGAAATCACTCAGGAAGTTCACCTGAAGTCGGTTTGGCGCTCCTGGACCCGCTCTTCGAATTTCCCTTTTTTGGATTTTAGGTCCACTGCGTCTACCCATTCCGTCACTGCGGCAAGAGAATCGAGAAGGTGCAAATGCTCAGCAGTACCTTAGACGGATGAGTTCACCGGGGCCTGGCACTGTTTAACCTCGGCACCTAGGAATATATGCTGTCCTCCTTGAAAAGTCAACCTCTGGCTTTAGCTAACGAAGGTACTCTATTTCAAGACGCGGAAGTGCCTCTGTGCAGTGACCGAACAAATGATATTACCTTTTCACTGCTTGGATGAAATCTTCGACGGGTATAGCAGGAAGCGTGGTAGTCTGGACAGTTCCTCTGGAACCCAGTTCAACCGCCACTTTGGAGATGGCCTCATTGTTTGGAGCGTCAAGAATATTCACAAAGTCATAAGGGCCCAGGACAGCATATTGCTGGAGTATCCTAACTCCCATTTTTTCCACTTCTTGATTAACCTCCTTTATCCTCTCAGGCTTGTCCTTTAGAGTCTTTCTTCCCTCACTGGTTAACGTCGTTAGCATCACGTATATAGGCATCTAAACCACCTCCTTCACTTCACCTTTTTCCTCAAATTCTTCCCCGGCTTAAATCTAGGAAC
>JAUWAK010000037.1 GCA_030602105.1 Candidatus Aerophobota bacterium
TCATGAAATCCCGAAATACCGGATTTCATAAACCTTTGTCTGAGCCTCTTCCTGTGGCCTTCCTCACTTCTTGGCCTATTCATCTACCTTGGTCTCGTAAGCTTTATAGTATCGAGTAGTCCCTCTGGCCTACCCACGTGCCAGTAAGTTCCTTCTTGAATCCTCATGGACCGAAATTCTAGATCATGAAATCTCGCCCGTAGGGAGCTTTCTTAAGAGTATCTGGAAAGTTCTCGAGGAAAAAAGGAGGAGGTTACTTCTCGATGGCTAAGGAGGCGTATCCCACTACCGCTGAATAGTCTCCGGTAATATCACCGGAGCTGGCATACTTGAGAAGCCGAGCCTTCTGAGCTCCTAAAAGAGAGGTAGCGGTCAACATAGCCATTACCGGTCCTGGACCGCACATGGAGACACTAAGCTTGGAAACAACCTCCTCCACCCTGGCAGGATCCATGGACAGGACAGCCTCTATCACCTTTGCGTCTTTGGTGCTAGCTGAGGCAGCTGGTTCGTAGTGCGTAAGATCAGTGCTGGCAACAATCAATGCACCTCGCCTCCCTTTAAGAGCTTCTCCCAGAGCCTTCCCAATTTCCTGAGCGCTCTCAAGATCTTGCGACATTATGGAGATGGGGACTATCTTGAAAGCCTCTCCATACCCATGCTGGAGAAAAGGGAGTTGAACTTCCAAAGAATGCTCTTTTCTGTGGGCCGTGTCGTCCAACTCTAAAAGGAAAGACGACTCTGCTATTTTTTTAGCCAAATCCTCATCCACTTCGACTTCTCCCAGGGGGGTCCTCCATCTTCCAGCCGGCATAACTGCAACTTCCCTCCCCAATCCATAGTGATTTGGACCTAAGAGGACCACAGATTCAGGAAGTTCCTTCTCGATGAGCTGGCAGAATGCCCATGCAGCTACCGGGCCTGAATAAGTGTACCCAGCGTGAGGAGTCACAATTCCCAGAATCTTTCCCAGAGGCTTTGAAGGTTTTGCCGGGACTCTCCCAGGCCCAAGCTGGTGAGTGTAGCACTCTTCAATTTGTGCGTTTAGAGCCGACCTGGTCCCCTCATAAAAAGCGCTCGCAACCGCGGGGTTCCTTATCATCTCGTTCATTCTAGCCTCTTTCAATGATAGATTATAAATATGGGCGCTAGTACCAATGATATTACTGACATGAGCTTAATAAGAATGTTGATGGAGGGCCCTACGGTGTCTTTTAGAGGGTCCCCTACCATGTCCCCTACCACTGCGGCCTTGTGAGCATCGGACCCTTTGCCTCCGAGATTTCCCTCCTCGATGTATTTTTTGGCATTGTCCATGGCAGCACCGCTGTTGGCGGTTTGAATCCCCAGGGGAAGCCCTACTACCAGCGACCCTACCAGAAATCCTCCCAGGGCTACGGGGCCAAGGAGCAAACCCACTCCAACGGGAAAGACAATGGCCAGAATGCCTGGCAGCATCATGGTCTTTAGAGCCCCTCGGGTGGCTATATCCACACACCGACTTGAATCTGCTTTTCCCTTTCCTTCCATGAGTCCAGGTATCTCTTTGAACTGCCTTCTCACCTCCCCTACCACCTCAAATGCTACTGTGCCAACCCCTTTAGCCAGAAGAGAACCGTATACATAGGGCACCATTCCCCCGATGAGGAGCCCAGCTAAGAGAGTAGGATCGGCAAGGGAAAGACTCCGCGGATGAGGCGAAAGGGCACTGATGGTGGCCCGGTAAGCGGTAATAAGTCCCAAGGCAGCAAAAGCGGCCGACCCTATGGCAAACCCTTTGCCAATGGCAGCAGTGGTATTCCCTACAGCATCCAGTTTGTCAGTAACCTTGCGCACCTCAGGAGGAAGCTCTGCCATCTCCGCAATTCCTCCTGCATTGTCGGCCACCGGACCGTAAGAATCAACAGCAAGAGTTACGCCCAGAATAGAGAGCATACCCAGAGCGGAGGTGGCTACTCCGTACATTCCTGCGACAAAGTAGCCCACCAAAGTAGCTCCCGCCACGATCACCACGGGGATAAGGGTCGATAGCATACCCAAAGCCAGTCCGTTAACTACAATCACGGCAGGACCACTCTGAGAGGAAAGGGCCAGGTTCTTCACCGGCTGGTATTTGCTGGAAGTATAATATTCGCTCACCTTACCAAGAGCAAGACCCGAGACAATGCCGGCAATGACAGCCCAAAAAGGACCAAAGATGGAGTAGCCCTGGTAACTCACCCCAAGGTATCTCACAATGAAAAAAGACCCTGCTATCATGAAAGCGGCTCCTAAATAGGTTCCTCCATTTAAGACACTCTGGGGATCTTTCACTCTGGCAAGTTTAACATACATGACTCCCAGCAGGGAAGAGATAATTCCCCAGGCGGCAAGATAAAAGGGTAGATAACTTAAGGAAACAACGGCCAGAGAAGACGCTATGGCTAAGGTGGCGATGATAGACTCTACATAAGATTCCAAAAGGTCTGCTCCCAGTCCCGCCACATCTCCCACATTATCGCCCACGTTATCAGCAATAACACCAGCATTGCGGGGATCGTCCTCGGGAATTCCTGCCTCCACCTTCCCCACCAGATCTGCTCCCATATCAGCACCCTTAGTAAAGATTCCCCCTCCGGTACGGGCAAATAAGGCCATCAGAGAAGCCCCCATAGCGTATCCATTTACCATCAGGGGATTTCCCATGATCCGTCCCTCAACAATAACAGGGTTAGTCATTCGAGACAGATAATAGACAACCACCAGTCCCAAAAAGGCAACGCAGACGACGGAAAGACCTGTAACTGCCCCCGCGGAAAAAGAGATATCCAAAGCAGGTCGAAGGCCTCGGGTAGCTGCTTGGGCGGTTCGGCCATTGCTTCGGGTGGCTATAGCCATTCCAATCCAGCCGGCCAGAGCCGAACACAAAACTCCTATGACAAAGGCAACAGCTGTCTGCCAGTTAACCTGAACATTCCTGCCAAATAGAGGAGCCAGGCACAAGAACATGGCCACCACAATGACCACAATAGCCACAGTCCTGTACTCCCGGTAGAGGAACGTCTTGGCCCCCTCCTGGATGGTCCTCGAGATCTCCCGCATTCTTTCGTTTCCTGAGCTAGCCCTCAAGATTCCCACGATAAGAAAGGCTACTCCCACAAGTCCAATAATAGCTGCTCCAGCCGGAACTAGAATTTCTCGCATTTCCTCTTCTCACCTAGTTGTAACGACTCATTGCTTCTTCGATACCGCGGCTCACCAAGATTCCTACAGCCTCCGCTGCTCTCTCCACAGCATCTTTGACGATCTTCTTCTCCTGAGAGGTGAACTGTCCTAGAACAAACTCAGTAAGATCCTCATCCTCCTCTGGCCGACCAATCCCCACCCGAAGCCTAGGAACTTCCTGGGTTCCCAGGCATTGAATGATAGACCTCAAGCCCTTGTGTCCCCCGTTCCCTCCTTTTTTGCTAATTCGCAGTTTCCCCAGCTCTAGATCCGCATCATCATTTACTACTAGAATATCCTGGGTACTCAGACCATAAACTCGTATTATTTCAGCAACTGATTTTCCCGCCTCATTGACAAAGGTAAGAGGTTTGACCAGGAGGATCTTCTTCCTAACCAGAAATCCTTCACCTAGCCAGCCATGATGGGAAAAGATATTCAGCTCGATCTTGTGGAGTTCGGAGAGCCTGTCTAGCACCATAAATCCCAGGTTGTGGCGAGTATCCCTGTACTGGATTCCCGGGTTTCCCAACCCGAATATTACCCTCATGACTCCTTTTTCTCAGTCTCCTCTTCCTCCTTTTCCTTCTTCTCATCGACTAATTCAACTTCTTCAGCCGGAACCCCCTCCTCTTTCTCCTCTTCTGCTACTGCCTCTTCCTCAGGAGGAGGCGCCACCACGGTAACCACAGTTTCTTCTAGATGGGTAAGGACTTTGACCTGGGGAGGGACCTTGACATCTTTCACTTTCAGAGAATCACCGATATCAAGAGAGCTAACATCCACTTCTATCACCGCAGGAATATCCCTGGGAAGACATTCTATCTCCACCTCACGAACTAGATGTTCTACGATACCTCCTATCTTTTCTCCCTGGGTTTTTCCAACGAAAGAGAAAGAAACAGTAGTAGTCAGCTTCTCCCCCCGGGTGATCTCCAGGAAATCAATGTGTTGAATACCACCTCTCAGCCAGTTCCTCTGGGCACTTTTCACAATAACTTCGCGCTTCCTGTTCGCCTTTTGGTTAACAATGTCCAGATTGAGTATCCGCTCATGAGGACTCCGGTGAGATATAATGTCTTTGAGCTCCTTTTTCTCCAATTCCAGAGGTACACTTTCCTTAAGGTGAGATCCATACAGGATAGCCGGGATCATACCCTCTCTCCTTAGTTTTCGTGCATATCCTTTGCCGGTTTTCTCTCGCAACTTAACCTTCAAAGTTAATCTCTCCATTTGAAACCTCCTTATTTAGATAAACAAAGAACTTACCGATCTATTCTCATGAATACGCCTGATGGCCTCCCCCAGAAGGGAAGCCACTGAGAGGACTCTAATCTTGCTCACTTTTTGATTCTCCACTAGCGGTATGGTGTCGGTCACCACCAGCTCTTTGAGGGAAGACCTTTCTATTCTATCGCGGGTGCCTCCAGAGAGAACGGGATGGGTGCAGCTCGCATAAATCTCTCTAGCTCCCTTCTCCTTAAGAACTTCCATAGCCGCTATCATAGTTCCCCCTGTATCAATCATATCATCCACGATGAGAACGTGTTTCCCTTTTACTTCTCCCACTATATGAAGCACTTGGGCCTCATTAGCCATCGGCCTTCTCTTGTCTACAATGGCGAGTGGCGCATTTAATCTCCTGGCATAGGCACGAGCTCTTCTTACCCCTCCCACATCGGGAGAAAGGACCACCAAATCATCGAAGTGTTTCTCCTTGAAATAATCAACAAAAATGGGAGCAGCGAATAGATGATCTACTTTGATGTCGAAGAAACCCTGAATTTGACCGGCGTGAAGATCTATGGTGAGAACCCTATCCGCCCCTGCTACCGTTATGAGGTTAGCCACTAGCTTGGCGGTGATGGGAACGCGGGGCTGGTCTTTCCTGTCCTGACGGGCGTAGCCATAATAGGGAATAACAGCGGTTATTCTCCGGGCCGAGGCTCTTTGAAAAGCGTCAATCATTATCAGGAGCTCCATAAGGCTCTCATTAGCCGGAGGACAGGTCGACTGAATGAGAAAAATGTCCTTTCCTCTCACATTCTCATTGATCTCGACATACACCTCTTTATCACTAAAGGACCTTACTTCTATGTCTCCCAGACCAATCCCCAAATACTCTGCGATATCTCGTGCCAGACGAGGATTTGCTCTACCGGCAAAAAGCCCCATTTCATTTACCCGCACCATTTTCGCCTCCTCTGAACTGATCTTGTCGCCTTCCCTTTAGCACCGTCAAAGCTTGCTTCTAGCCTGTGAGACCCCTTGTTTTTGGGCCACATTCTAGCGAAAAAACGGGGACCTGTCAAGCAAATGTTGGTAGATGGGAGCATACGAGCCTCCTTGAATACAGATGTAGATTGCTGGCACAGATAATATCCCGGATTATTTGACAACCACTCTCCCCGCCTGTAACATAACTTGAGAGCATGAGGACTTTTGAGAGTTGGAGGGTGATTACAATTGAAAGAGCTAAACAATGAATAAGAAAGAAATAGCTTATACTCAGTATCTGTCCCAGACTTTTGATGCCATGGCACGAACCGGGCTCCTCCTTTCTTCAACCGATGGCAAGGGAAAGAACAATATCATGGCCATGGGTTGGGGAGTAGTGGGCATCATCTGGGGAAAACCCGTTTTCATGGTTCTGGTGCGCCCCTCCCGCTTTACCTACGAACTCATCGAAGCCACCAGGGATTTCACCGTCAACGTACCCTCCCGGGAGCTCGAGAAGGTGGTTTCCTTCTGCGGATCTACTTCTGGGAGAAGGTGCGACAAATTCAAAGAGCAAAAACTCAGGGCAATAGCGGGAAAGAAAGTGAAATCCCCCATGGTGGATGAGTGTCTGGTCCATTACGAGTGTAGGGTGGTCCATAAGAATGATGTCGTCGCATCTGAGCTGGCCCCTGACATTCCAACTATGTTTTATCCGGAGGGTGACTATCACCGCTTCTTTCTTGGCCAGATACTCTGCGCTTATGCCAACGATGAGCTCCCACCATCCTTTGTCTCGGCAAGACGGTAGGACCTCGTTTGAAGGTCTTGGGTTTTCTTTCCCTATTTCTGCCTGCCTTTTCTCTTAGAAGCCCCACAGCAGACCTTTGATATGAGGACTGCTGCCATACCAGCTCCCACGCCATTGTCTATATTAACCACTACCAGCCCGGATGAGCAAGATTGTAACATAGACATCAAGGACGCCTTCCCCCCTGCCCCATAGCCATAACCCTGAGAGGTGGGGACGCCGATTACCGGGACATCCACCAGTCCGGCAACGATAGAAGGAAGAGAACCTTCCATTCCGGCTACCACAATAATAGCGTCCACTTTTCTTTCTCTCATCTCCTTTAGAGCCGGAAAGACTCTGTGTATCCCTGCCACTCCTACATCGTACGATTTCACCACCTCGCAGCCGATCTCCTCTGCTACTATCCTGGCTTCCTCAGCTACTGGAATGTCGGAGGTTCCCGCCGATATTATTCCTATACTCCCGTAGCTCCGCGGAGCATCTCGCTCCTTGAGAACCGCCATCCTGGCCTTCTCCTCATAGGAGCATCTACCCAACTTCTTCAACTTCTGGGCAAGCGAGGGACTAACCCGGGATACGATGACGGCACCGGTCCTCTTGTAGACACCTCGAGCTATTTCTACCACATCATCCTCACTCTTCCCCTCTGCCAGAACAATCTCCGGTACCCCCCTTCTCTTCTTCCTGTCCAGATCGAACTTTGCCTCCTCACCGATGCATATATACCCTCGGATAAGCTCGTCAGCCTCCTCAAGAGAGATCTTCCTCTTCTTATAGTCCTCCAGAACTTCCCTCAGGGGTCTCCCCATTAAATCTTCGCTAGCCGCAGTCATTGACCTGATTCCTTTATTATGTGCCTCATTATTTCCTGCTTTACCTTCCTGAGGGGCAGTCCCAGCTCTCGAGACAGTCTTCTGAGATCCTCGAATTCAGGCTTGACGTTTATCTCCTCTCCTTCTATCTGCGAGACCTTAACCCTTATGCTCGTCTCCTTTCCCATCAAGAGAATCTTGAGAGTTTTGGTATTCCTTTCAGCCACAAATCTTTTGCAGTTGATTACTCTCACTCCAAGACACCCCGTCTCTTTCATTAATCTCTTGACAAGCCCAGGGTAATATTTCTCATGGCAGATTACTCTAATTAGGTGGGACGGTCGGTTTTTTTTGGAGATACAGGGAAGAATAGAGACATCCAAGGCGCCTTCACTGGTGAAATCCTCAACGATGGTCCCGAGAATCTCCCCATCTACGTCATCCACATTTGTTTCCAGAATGCAAATCTCTTCTTTCATTGAGCTACTATTACTTCCAGGACATTAGGAACATCCAGGTCCATTGCCCCTGCCCCATAGCCTCTTTTTCTTACTACCAGCTCTTCCTTTCTTTCTCTAGCCAAAAAATGCCGAACCATTCCGGTTAGGAGGGCAGCTCCCGTGGGTGTAAGGAGCTCTACTTCAAGAGGGCCCTTTTGGTAAGGAATTTTGTACCTATCCAGGATTCTCTTTGTTGCCGGTGCAGGTACAGGAAAAGTGCCGTGGGAAAAACTGACCTTCCCGCCTCCCACATAAACCGGCTCCAAACAGTAGATGTTTTTTTTGGGGAAAAAGCCCAGTTCCTGGAGCGCTACCGCACTGCCAAGGATGTCCATTAAGATGTCGGTGGCTTCGTGCAGATGGGAAGGGTTAGTAAAACCAGGTATTTCTCTATGAGCCTCCTCTTCAGCATCGAAGAGGATGTCCAGAGACTCCTGAGCAAATTGGACATACGCTTCTGGCAAGCACAGCCCTTTGACAGCCTCTCGCAGAGCCTTCCTGGTTTTTTCTCGATCGACCCCGTGGGGAGAAGGCTCAAAGAAGACATCCACCTTGGTGGCCTGAGTATCCATTTTTCTGTGGGGGTATATTCTGACTCTGGCATCTCCCAAGAGCCGGCCCACTGTCTCCATAGCACTTTTGATTCTCGTGCTCGTAGCCCCCAGGCCTACCAATGCCCCCACCATCATATCTCCAGACATACCCGCCTGGGGGTTAAGGAATAGCTTCAGATTGGTCACTTCTTACCCCTTATCTTCGCGAATTATATCACCGCGTGCCCTAGCGTCAAGAGGTATCTCGGCACCATTTTCCCTTGCTCCACAGGAACCCTCTTCCCGTCTTCGACGGCAAGTATGTCCCGAATGTCACTTGGAGAAAAATGTGCCTCAAATAACGAGCACCCATAAAGACTGTTAACTGACCCCAATTTGATCAAAGAAATAGCTAAGGGAATTATCAAAATGAGGGAGGGAAAAACATACATTAAGAAGAACGTAACTGGATGCTAGGCCCTCACCCTTGATAAAAATTCACCCTACCTGTGTTCCGCACCCCGGACAAACACGTGCTTCTGCGGCAAGAACCTGTCCACAACTTTTGCAGAATCGGATCTCCTTACCGCAGGCCTTGCAGAAAGGGAAGGGCTTAGAAAGGTTGGCATCACAGTATGGGCAAGCGCAGAGCCTCTCTTTTTTCTCTGATCTTTTGGCTCGAGGGTTGGATCTCATTTTTTCTTGTCTCTCTTTCCTTTCTTGCTTCGATAATCCTCTATAGCTTTGCGGAGGGCATCGGCACCCAGATTGGAACAATGAAGTTTATTCTTGGGAAGACCTCCCAGTTCAGCAGCCACCCTCTTATTGGTGATCTTCATCGCTTCATCCAGGGTTTTCCCCTTTGCCATTTCACTGACCATACTGGATACAGCGATGGCAGCTCCACAGCCAAAAGTTTTGAACTTAACGTCGCTAAGCCGGCCACTGTTCACCTTGATGTAGAAAGTCATCAGATCCCCACAGATCGGATTTCCCACGGTGCCTTCACCATCAGCATTATCAATCTGACCCACATTGCGAGGATTCATGAAGTGATCCATCACCTTTTCACTGTACTTGAGCATCTTTTCCCCTCTGTCTTATTCTTTGTACAAAGGAGACATTTGCCTTAATCTTTCCACTATGGGCGGCAGTGTCTCCAACAGATAG
>JAUWAK010000075.1 GCA_030602105.1 Candidatus Aerophobota bacterium
TTTGATTACAATCTTCCGAGGAACCTGGTGGCTCAAGAGCCTTCCTATCCCAGGGGTAGCTCTCGTCTTCTGGTGCTCCGGCGAGAAAATGGAAATATGGCTCACCGAGGATTCAGTGAACTCCCACATTTTCTGAGGAAAGATGATGTGGTTGTCTTGAATAATACCAAAGTTATTCCGGCCAGACTTAAGGGAAGAAAGAAGAGGACCGGAGGAAGAGGGGAAATTCTTCTTCTGGAAAGGAAAACGGAGTCTATCTGGACTTGTTTGTTAAAGCCTGCCCGGAGGCTAAAAGAGGGATGCGAGATCTATTTTCCCCCAGCGAAGCTCAAGGCACAGATTTTGGGGAGGGATGGAGAAAACCAGCACTTGATTGAATTTGAGCCATCGGAAGGACTGGAAGAAATCATGGCTCAGATTGGAGAAATACCTCTTCCTCCCTATATAAAAAGAGAAAAGGGACCAACAGCCCAGGATGTAGAAGCCTACCAGACGGTTTATGCTAAGCATGAGGGGGCCGTGGCAGCTCCTACGGCGGGACTGCATTTTACATCCAGCCTGCTGAATGAGATTAAGAAGAGAGGAATAGAGCTGGTGGAAATTACCCTGCACACGGGATGGGCCAGCTTCAGATCTCTCAAAGGCCCCCAGATAGAGAAAAACAGAATTGCTAGAGAATATTTTCGCATCACCCCCTCAGCAGCCCTGAAGATTAATGAGGCAAGAAAAAAGGGAGGGCGGGTAGTAGCGGTGGGTACGAGTGCTACCCGGGCTCTAGAGACCAGGGCTCGAGGATCGGGAGAGGTCTCTTCCGGCGAGGGATGGACCGATCTTTTCATTTACCCAGGATATGAGTTCCGGGTAGTGGATGCACTGATTACCAATTTCCATATGCCCAGATCTTCTCTTTTGCTTCTTGTGGCTGCTTTTGTGGGAAGACAAAGACTCATGGCAGCCTATGAGGAAGCCGTAGAGAATCACTATCGCTTCCTCTCCTTTGGAGATGCTATGCTGATAATCAGAAACACAAACGATGCAGTTTCGGTTAATTCATGAGGACATATCCACTAAAGCCCGGGCGGGGATCATCTCCTCGCCTCACGGGAGATTTGAAACCCCCGTTTTTATTCCCGTTGGCACCCAGGGAACGGTTAAAGCTCTCTCGTCGGAAGAGCTCAAAGAGATAGGAGTTGGAGTGGTTCTTTGCAATACCTATCATCTTTATCTTCGCCCGGGGCATGTTCTTATTCAAAAAATGGGGGGACTGCATCGATTCATGAGCTGGGAGGGCAGTCTTCTCACCGACAGCGGGGGATATCAGATTTTTAGCATATCTAACCTGCAGAAATCCCAGCCAGAGGGGATAGAGTTCAAATCCCATATTGATGGTTCCCAGCATTTTCTAACTCCTGAGGATGTACTAAAAATTCAGGCATCTCTGGGTTCAGACTTAAGAATGGTTCTGGATGAATGCACCTCTTACCCTGTTTCTCACCGACAGGCGGAGGATTCTTTGAAGAGGACACTGGATTGGGCTAGAAGGAGCAAACGCGCCCGACCAAAACAGGGGGGGATTTTGGCCATAGTTCAGGGGAGCACCTTCAAGAACCTGAGAAAAAGGGCTGCTCAGGAAGTGGTGGACATGGACTTTGATGGTTATGCTCTGGGAGGACTATCCGTGGGTGAGCCGATACCTCTGCGATGGGAGATTGTAGATCTTACCAATGATATTCTTCCACCAGACAAACCTCGCTATCTTATGGGTGTAGGGACTCCACAGGAACTCCTGGAGGGAATCTCTCTGGGTGTGGATATGTTTGACTGCGCCCTGCCCACGCGTATCGCCCGCAACGGAAGTATTTTCACCTCCGAGGGCCGACTCAACTTGAGAAGTGCTCAGTATAAGGAGGATTCTGGCCCTCTGGATCCGGATTGCATCTGCCAGGCCTGTCAGAACTACTCTCGATCCTATATCAGGCATCTTGTCTGGGCAAGGGAAATTCTGGGAATGCGTCTTACCAGCTATCATAACCTCTACTTTCTCGCCCGGCTTATGGAGAAGGCAAGGAGGGCTATCAGACGAGATAAGTTTAGACAATTCAAGGGAGAGTTTCTCGGAGGATACGGAAAGATACGTGAATGAGCTATTACTGGCTAGCTACTTATCCATATGTAAAAAGGAGGGCTTAGAGTGAATTCAATTGCGTGGGCGCAAACGGGACAGGGGGCAGGGGCAGGGGGGATGTTTGGAGCTTTAATTCCCCTGATGCTGATTTTTGTGATTTTTTACTTTCTTCTCATTCTCCCTCAACGTAAGAAACAAAAGCAGCACAAAGAAATGGTGAAGAATCTGAAGAAAGGGGATAGAGTAGTAACCACGGGAGGAGTCTACGGCACCGTGACCAGGATTAAACCTGACCATGTGGAAGTGGAAGTGGCCGACAAGGTGAAACTCAGGGTACAGAGGGGGGCGATATCCGCCTTAAGGAGAGAAGAATAAATTAGAGTTGTCTACTATCTTTGCTTTTTCTTTAATCTTTCCCAACCATTGCTCAAAGAAGATATTTCTCTTTTGAGAAAGTAGATTTTGTCTGAACTGGCCTTTTTGTTTGGTAAATTCTTCCCAAGGAAGATTCCTTCCCGTAACTCCAATTAGGTAATACCCGCCGGGTAGGGCTAGCACTTCTCCTATCTTTCCAACTGGCAGCGAGAAGGTGAGGGCAATGAATTTTTCTCTGTCCTGTCCATAAATTTCCTGAATCCTTCCTTTGCGGTTGAAATATTCTAGGCGCTCATACTCCAGGTTGTGTTCTTGGGCCAAGGAAGAAAAACTCATGCCTTTCTCCGCTTCCGATTTGACTAACTCAGCCTTTTGCTCGGCTAGCTCTTTGGCTCTTTCTGCAATGAGAGCCTCCCTTACCACCTCTTGTGCCTCGGCGAAATCGGGAATATAGGAGGGCTTTTTTTCTTCGAGACCAAGGACATAGTATCCCGTGGATGTTCTGATCAGGCGGCTAATCTCATCCTTTTTCAAGGAGAAAGCTGTCTGGTTGAATTCAGGAGCCCAACCTACCTCCTCAACTGTCTCATCTACAGCAAAGTAAGGAGAGCTGCCGGCCCTTTCAGGATGTTCTTTCCCATATTCTTGAAAACTCGTCCGACCCTCTTCTAGCTCACTCTTTACCCTCTGAGCCTCCTCCTGAGCCAGAGCGTCAGCCTTCTCCTTCACCAGAATCACCTCAATTTGGTCGCTTACTTCCTCAAAAGTTCTGGTGTGGGCTGACTCTATGTCGGTAAGTTTTGCCAGATGGTATCCAAAAGGGCTCTCAATGATTTCCGTCACCTCTCCCGGCTCCCTTAGATTAAACACAGCCTCACTGAAAGAAGGAACCATCTGTTGGTAGCTGAAGAATCCTAAGTCTCCATCCTTCTCAGCCGAAGTGGAATCCTGGGAGTACTCACGGGCCAGGGTGGCAAAATCAACCCCACCTTGTAACTTCGATTGTATATTTTCTATTTCTTCCCGTGCTTTTTCTTTCTCCTCCTCTGTAGCCTCGGAGCTGAATTCTATGAGAATATGGCTGGCTCTCCTTCTTTCTGGAATCTGATACTGAGTCAGGTTGTCTTGGTAGTAGTCTTTTATAGTGGATGGAGGAATCTTCACCCCATCCTCGAAGTCTTCAGGAGCCACCCCCACATAGTTAAGTTTGACTCTCTCAGGTACCCTGAATTCCTCTGTGTGGGTCCTGAAGTAATCTTCTATGTCTTCCTGAGTAACCTTTACCTCTTTCTGGTAATTCTCTCGCTTGATGAGGATATACTCTGCCTCTATTTTCTCGTTTTCCATCATCCAGTAACTCCTCACCTCCTCCTCGGTGACTCCTACACCATCTCTGATTCTTTGGATTAGTTCATTCATGGTAAGCTGCTTGGCCACACTTCTCTTGAATTCGGGGTATGGGATCTTGCGAAACTCCAGGGTCCTCATAAAGGCCTCTCGCGACGGGTAAGTCTCCATTATTTTTCTTATCTGGGACACTATTTCCTCATCGCTTACCTCGATATTGGCTTTTTTGGCTTCTTGCCATAGAAGCTCGTAGTTAAGCAGTTGAGAGAGCACCTGATACCTGAGATACCTTTCCATCTCGGGAGATATTCTTCCTTCCGAGAGCTGGTAGTATCTTTCATAAGTGGATTGAAAGCTTTGAGCGAAGCTGGCGTAGGAAATTGGCTCACCATTGACTTCAATCAGCGGTTTCTCCCCCCGTTTTTGTAAGACAGAGCGACCGTACATCAAGGGAATGGAGGCGGCAAAAGCAATAAGTATGGCCCACATCATGGGCCTCATTGATTTTCTCATTCGATGAAATAGCATGATTGAACCTCTCTCGGTGTACTTCCTTTAGACGCTCACGGTATTATATCTTTTTTGGATGATTTGGCAAAAACTGATTTCGTTTTGTCCGTTTCTGGTTCAGCCCAGGCGCTAGGACTATCAGCCTTTTTCCAGAAGCCTTGAGGGATAGATCGGTATTTTGGTGGTTTGATTGGTCTCTTTGATTTTTTTTGCCATTATGTTATTATGGACGCTCTATTTAGGAATCCAATAAACATAAGGGAGATTCCCTATTCTGAGTCAGGGAAAGTTTCATAGGAAGGCAGGACAGAACAGGAGGATCCTTGGAGGGTAGAATGATGAAGTATGCAGCACTTATTTTCCTCATTACCTGTTTCAGCTTAGCTGGCAGTCAGGTCGCATTTGCCAAAGGAGAGTGGGAGGTGAGTCTTCATTACGGTAGCTGGAACTTGAGTTTGTTAGAATCTTATTTGGAAGGTGTATTGGAGGACACAGTTGCAGACGAGCTTAAGGAAGCAATCATAGCGGAGCATCCAGAAAAGTCAGGATTGGAGGAAGAGTACTATCAGGATCTCAGTTTGGATTCTACCGGAAATAATTTCGGAGTCGAAATGAGACTCTATCCTGCAGGCAAAGAAGGCTCTTTCAGTGTGGGGTTATCGCTAGAAAAAACGCAAATGGAAGTTAATTTAGAGGGTTCAGCAAGCTACCAATTTGCCGATGAGAGTTATTTTGAAGGCTCAGGCAGCAGTAAATTATTGATAGACTTGATTTCGTATCATTTGAGTCTTCGGTGGGATATGGTTCCCTCGGGAAGACTCCATCCTTATTTTGGCCTTGGTTTGGGGCTGGCTTCTCTAACAGGATACCTTTATTATGAGGCCAGCGGTGAGTTTTATGATGCCGCTACCGAAGAGTCCGAATTTGAACTATACTCTGATGAGATAGATCTGGAATTTCTGGAAGATCTTGAGCCCAAAATCACCCCCATTATTGTTCAGCTTAACCTTGGTTTGAAATTGCGAATAACTGACGATTTCCATTTCTTGATAGATGCTGGAATCTGGAATGGTTTCCTGGTGAGGGGAAGCGTTGCTTATAGACTGTAGAATCCAACTTTCGCTGGGCAGCCTACAGGAAAATGCTTGTTTCTGGTAAGACGACAGGTGGGCAACAGCAGATTGCGGGAAAACGGAAAAAC
>JAUWAK010000139.1 GCA_030602105.1 Candidatus Aerophobota bacterium
CTCCTCTAGCTCATCCGTTTGGACTTGGGGTGGTTTCAAAGAGGAGACCAGAGATTTGCCATCCACAGACTCCACTTGAAAAAGAGCCAATTCCCGCAACCTGGCAATTATTGAATCTCTCAGGCTCTTCTCGGCGATGAGATAGACCTTTTTCATTTCTGCTACAGCCACCTTTTACCTCCCAGTAGCCTCTTTAGGATTCGACCCAAAATTTCTTTGCTCTTTGCACAACAAATTGGACAATCTCTCTAGAATTTTTTCTGCCATTTTCCTGGATTGTCTTTCTCTCTATTTCAAATTGTTTGGTGATCCGCTTTATTTCCTCCTCGGCTTCCTGCAAAAGTCTTTTCTTTGTCTTTTCGCCTTCCCCTCTTGCATCTTGATGAGACTTGGCGATTATTTCCTGGGCTTCTTTTTGCGCTTGCTTCGCCATTTCTTCTTTTTCTTTTTGCCCTGTCTCTATGATTCTTTGGGCTTTTTTCTCCGTTTCTTCAATTCTTTCTAGAATTTGTCTCGGCATATTGAGCTCCCCTTTTGATAAGTTCGACTTTGGCCGCCTTCAGCATGTCCAAGGCTAGAGGATCTGGGTAAGTGCCCTGGAAGACAATTTTTGTTATACCCACATTGATGATCATCTTGGCACAGGTTAGACATGGCTGGTGGGTGCAGTAGAGAACCGATCCTTTCACTGGGATGCCATACAGGGCTGCCTGGATAATAGCGTTTTGTTCTGCGTGCAAACCCCGGCATATCTCTTGTCTTTCCCCCGATGGAATCTTCAATTTGTCCCGCAGGCAGCCTGTCTCTTCACAGTGAGGCAGGTCACGGGGAGGTCCGTTGTAGCCCGTGGAAAGAATCCTTTTATCTTTAACCAAAAGAGCCCCCACTTTTCTTCTAAGACAGGTGGAACGAGAGGTGATGAGGTGCGTGATCTCCATAAAGTAATCATCCCATGCGGGACGTTTCTGTTCCATTCTTGCCTACTTATTGACAGGTTCTCTCTTCCCGGATGTTTATGTATTTTTTGACTTAGGAACTTTTCCCTTGTTTTGTAGTGAGCAGGATTTCTCTTTGATGCTTCACTATATTGGATGAGGCCTGTTTGTCAACAGTCCTGGAGCAAGTCCCCCAGCCTTTGAGTATGGCACTCGAGATCGGGCCTGGTGAGATTCTTCAGGGCTGCGAAGCGACTCATTCCAGGCCCAGTTTTCTTATGATTCCCTCTATACTTTCCTCAATTTCCTTCAGGCACTTCCGATAGCTCTCTTGCGAGCCTCCCACAGGGTCAGGAATTTCTTCTTTCAAGCCCCTGGCAAACTCTTTTAGAAGAAAGACCTTGCCACGGGCCGGCGGATAGAGCTGCAGTACTCCTTCCTTATGCTCTTTTTCCATCACCAGAACAAGATCAGCCATCCTTAGTGCCTCACGCTCGAGGCGAGAACTTCGATGAGAATAGGAATCTACTCCCTTCTTCCTTAGCACTTCCAGGGTCATTTTTCCCGGGGGTGATCCCTCAAGAGCAGCTATTCCTGCTGAGTGTATTTTAACCTTATCGCGCTCCCCTGCCGGCCACAGTTTCCCCAGAAGGGCTTCAGCCATGAGACTTCGGCAGGTGTTCCCCGTGCAAACAAAAAGAATATCTCCCTTCGCTTCGCCCTCCTCATCTATAACCTTCCTGGGAAGCCATCCGTCCCTGATTAATTCTATTTGAGAGGAGGTAGCCCTCACTACAGTGGACTCCTCGCCTAAGAGCGCTTCGCCTCCATCCAGGAGCAAATCTATTCCTTCCGCTAGGTGGATATTTATCTCATTTGCTCTGAGAGGATTCGGTTCTCCTGAAAAATTGGCGCTGGTAGTTGCCAGGAGAATTTTGTTCTTCTCAATGAGCTTTTGAGGGATGGGATGCGAGGGAATCCTTATGCCAACTTCCCTTTCATCACTTGTCAAGGTGAGAGGAGAGATCTCGCTGGCTTTGAATATGAGAGTTAGGGGCCCAGGCCAGAACCTGTTCATGAGTCTTTGTGCAAGTAGGGGAACTATTTCCGCGAAATCAACAATTTCCTCCTTTTTGGCGAGAAATAGAATAAGAGGCTTTTCTCTGGGTCTTTTTTTTAGCTGGTAGAGTCTCTCAATCGCATCGCTTCTCTCGGCGTCTACTCCCAGCCCGTAAACTGTATCCGTGGGAAAGGCCACTAATCCCCCATTCTTTATGACTCTGATACCTTCCTCAATTTTGTCCTCTTCCGGGCAGGTAGGATTTATTCTTATCGTTTTCATTTGTCGCGCTGCTTGTCTGAATTCAACTCCTCGGCGATCGAAGTTAATTCTATTTCAACGGGAGGGGAAGTCAAGAAAGGTAAGAGCACTTGCTATTTGCATCAAATATTATATACTTGGATAGTCTTTCGCAAAAACTCTATCTTAATTGAGTGCAAATGCGGATAAATAAGGATAAAGGAGGACAAAAATGCCGTTAGAGGACGAGTTGGGTTTCCCCAGCATTCCCATTCCAAAAAAATGGATTGGACTGGGTATCGTAGGAATTATCATCATAGTAATTCTGGCCTCTATCTTTTATTCCATCGGACCGGAGGAGGTGGGGGTAATCAGGAGGTTTGGAAGATATGTCAGGGCCGCTCAACCAGGACTCCACGTAAAAGCTCCCTTTGTGGAGACACTGACAAAGGTGAGGGTGCTGCATGTCTTTAAGGAGGAATTCGGGTTTAGGACTCTCCAGGCCGGGCAGCGAACCATTTATGCGCCAGGAAGATTCGATGATGAATCGCTGATGCTGAGTGGGGATCTCAATGTGGCAGTGGTCGAATGGATTGTTCAGTATAGGATTCTGGATCCGGTGAAGTATCTCTTTCAGGTGAGAGATGTTGGTGAGAATATCAGGGACATTTCAGAAGCAGCCATGCGCCAGATAGTAGGCGACAGGAGTGTAGATGAAGTTTTGACCGTAGGAAGGATAGAGATAGGACAGGAGGCCCAGAGGAAACTCCAGGAGGTCCTT
>JAUWAK010000027.1 GCA_030602105.1 Candidatus Aerophobota bacterium
GTATGAGCCGCTCCTAGAGCAGACATTACTCTTCCCCAGTTGGGCGATGCCCCAGCAAGAGCAGTTTTTACAAGGGTAGAGTTAGCTATGGCTCTGGCTATTCTTCTGGCATCCTGGGGAAAGGGAGCTCCATTTACCTTAACTTCAATAAGCTTGGTGGCTCCTTCTCCATCAGTAACTATGAGTTTAGCCAGGTGGATCAAGACAAAGTCCAAGGCCTGGGAGAAGATGTCAAAATTCTCATCCTTAACCTTTCTTTTCTTCTTTTTGTGCCAGGTCTTGATCCTCTTGTTTCCTGCCAGGCCATTGGCCAGAACCAGGAGGGTGTCATTAGTGCTCATATCTCCATCCACGCTGATCTGATTGAAAGATTTACCCGTAGCCGAGTGGATAGCTTCCTGGAGAGCATCGGGACTGATGCAGGCATCGGTAGTGACAAAACAGAGCATAGTAGCAAGGTTAGGTGAGATCATTCCTGCTCCCTTGCACATCCCCCCCAATTTCACTTTTTTCTTCCCCCTTCCGGCGATACCGGTTTCCACCGAGATCTCTTTGGTAGTGGTATCCGTAGTCAAGATGGCATGGGCAGCTTCACCTCCCCCTTGAGCTGAAAGGGACTGGCGAGCTTTCCCTATCCCTTCAGCAATCTTGGATAGGGGCAGGGGCTTTCCAATCACTCCGGTGGAAGCCACCAGAACCTCATTTTCGCTGATTCCAAGCTGGCGGGCGGTGACACGAGCCATCTCTTCTGCGTCTTTTATTCCTCTCTTGCCTGTACAGGTGTTGGCGTTTCCGCTGTTAATAACAATAGCCTGCGCTTGTCCATTCCGGAGTTTCCTCAGCGAGACTCGAATGGGGGCAGCTTTCACTTTGTTACTGGTAAACATCCCGCAGGCGACTGCAGGATGAGAGGAATAAATCAAAGCCAGGTCAGGATCCATCTTTTTTATTCCACAATGGACTCCTGCTGCCTCAAATCCCCTGGGAGCGGTAATTCCTCCTTCTATTTCTCTCAAATTTGCCTCCTTACCCCAGCCCGGTTTTTTCATCCAGTCCAAGCATGAGGTTCATATTCTGTACAGCCTGCCCGGAAGCCCCCTTCACCAGATTATCCAGGGAGGAAATAACTATTATGCGTCTCCTGCTATTATCTACAGCTATTCCTATGCGGCATCGGTTAGAATAGATGACATCTTTGATGTGGGGAAACTCTCCCGGCGAGAGAACCTGGACAAAGGGCGCATCGTCATATGAATCTTTGTAGAAACCAAAGATATCCGCTTTTTTGAGAGAGGCTTTCAGGGTAGCATAACAGGTAGAGATGATTCCTCGATTGATAGGAACCAGATGAGGCACGAAGGTGATATTTATTTTCTTTCTGGCCATCTTGCTAAGCTCCTGCTCCATCTCAGGAGTATGACGATGGCCCTCCACAGCGTAAGGATGGAGACTCTCATTTATCTCCGGATAATGAGCGTTGAGGGTGAGCTTTCTCCCTGCTCCGCTAACTCCTGATTTAGCATCAATTATGATTCCTTCCTCTTCGATCAGCTCATTCTCGAGGAGTGGCGCCAGGGCCAGGATGACGGAGGTAGGGTAGCAGCCGGGATTAGCTACTAGAGAAGCTTTCCGTATTTCATCACCGTAGATTTCAGGGAGGCCGTAGGCCGCTTCCTTAAGAAGCTCTTTTTGGGTGTGGGCAGTTTCATACCATTTCTCATATACACTGGGATTGGTGATGCGAAAATCAGCCGATAGATCTATCACTTTCTTCCCTCTGGAGTAAAGCTTTGCCACGACTTCCATGGAGACGGAGTGGGGAAGAGCGACAAAGACAAGGATGGACTCAGAAGAGATTCTATCCAGATCAATCTCGTCACAGACCAAATCCGTGTCCAGATTAGGATAGACGTCTGAGATTTTCTTCCCCGCGAAGCTCTTGGAGGTGATGGATCCCAGCTTTACTTCTGGATGCCCGAGCAGGATCTTAACCAGCTCTGCTCCAGTATAACCGGTGGCTCCTATTACCGAGACTTTCATTTTGGTACTCTCCTTTTAGGAGATCTGAAGTTAATTTCCAAATAGATGCCGATATTCAGGTACTACGTCTTGGGAGAGAGACATCTATCCTTCTTGGTCTGGGAGGACTTCTCCTTCCCAAGCTGGCCATGGTAAATTTGGCGCAAATAGGTGAATATCTCGAGGTACTCGGTGCTTCGATAATCGGGGTAGGTTACCTCCCAGGGCTGAAAACCTCTTCCCCTTTTATACCTCAAGGTGATCTCGGCATAGATTCCTCTTCCCAGGTAAATTCTGTGCTCATAATCCTTTGTGGTTGCCAGGACCAGTTTGGAAAGGCTAATATATCCAGGATCAAGGTTGAGACGGCGGCGAGAGGAATTAGGATAAAGGAACTCCTCTTCTAACTCATTGGTGAATAGCTTCACCTGGATTATCTTTCCGGGATCAATGAGAGATTCGAAGCTCAAGAGCTTTCTCTTGAGATTCGGTCCCATTTCCTTCTCATAGTAACTCGTATGTTGAAAGGCCAAGACCTGGCTTCGAAAATCAATTTGACCCCATCTTTGGGTCATCCTTTCCTCTACCTGGGTGAACAAAGTCTCCTCGGCTGATATCATGCTCATGGTGAGTTTTACCGGCTCAGGCCGCCTGACTTTGGCCATGTTGTTCCCTTCCTGTCATGAAAGGGTGGAAATAACCTTTGTGCCCTTTAAACCCTCAAGGTCCCGATAAGACTCTGAAAAGAATGTATTCCACCTTTCTTCAAGTACTGGCGCAGGCCTTCGATTATTTTTAGGGAGACAGTGGGATCGACAAGATTAGCCGTGCCTACAGCCACGGCAGTTGCTCCGGCCAGAACAAACTCCAGAGCGTCTTCAGCACATGCGATTCCCCCCATCCCGATAAGGGGAAGATCCACCTTCTGAAAGGTTTGATGAACCATTCTGACCGCTACCGGCCTGATGGCTGGACCAGACAGGCCTCCTGTA
Organism: Candidatus Aerophobota bacterium; assembly: GCA_030602105.1. Classification (GTDB taxonomy): domain Bacteria; phylum Aerophobota; class Aerophobia; order Aerophobales; family AE-B3A; genus SOJT01. Next base: position 3,012 of record JAUWAK010000027.1, read on the forward strand.
ATAGCTCCGATCTTAGGCCTTCTGGTATTCACATCTATTGCCATGCCTAAAATGGTATTTATCAAAGACAAAGCCTCTGCTCCCCCTTCTTTTGCTGCCTGGGCGATCTCGGTAACGTCAGTAACATTGGGGGTGAGCTTAACAATCAGAGGAAGGTCGGTAGCCTGTCTTAGTCCTTTCACCAGAGAGAAAGCAAGATCCGCTCTGGTTCCAAAGACAAGACCTCCTTTTTGCACATTGGGACAGGAGATATTCACTTCCAGAGCGTCTATTCCTGTTTCCCTGCCCAACCTTTCCGCTAAATCAAGATATTCAGTCTTTTTCTCACCGGCAATGTTGACAATGATCCTGGTTTTCAGCTTCCTGAGTTTGGGGAGCTTTTCCTTCAAGAAAACTTCTATACCTGGATTTTCCAATCCAATACTGTTAAGAAGACCGGCCGGAGTCTCTGCTAGTCTGGGGGGAGGGTTCCCCTCCCTTGGTTCTAGGGTTACTGCCTTGGTAATTATTCCTCCCAGCTGTGCCGCTTCAACCAAATCTTGATATTCTTCTCCGTAGCCGAAGGTTCCCGAGGCGACTAGGACAGGGTTCTTAAGATGAATTCTACCCAATGAGACACTCAGGTCGGCAAGATTATCCACATCCGTACTCCTTCCTCTTTTGTGTATCACCTCAACATCTTAAGCCCTGGCTAAAGTGTCTTTGGTTCTCAATGCTCAGCATTTTTGAACTTGATATGGGCCTACATATGAAATTCCAGAACATCCCTGTCTTCCAACGGATGGTTCTTCTGGACTTTTTGGCCCTCGAACCTGCTCGATCCCCACATTTTAGTGTATCTTAAGTTATTGGCGAAATCCTTATGGATGGCCCGGGCAGCATCGATGACCCTACTACCTTTCTTTAAGATGACGGGGTCCATTCGATCTGTTGGCTTTCCCGGGCTTTTGGTGTAGATACGGATAATAGACAGAGTGGTGTATATCTTTTGTCTAAGAGGGTCCAGTTCTATTTCGTCTTTTGCTGAAAAGGAGCAGATAGGGAACCGCTCCGAATAAAGGTCTTTTAAGGTCCTCAGGTGACTTTCTGCGCCTGGCAGATCTTTTTTGTTGGCGGCAACGATGGCCTTTTTGTGTTTCATCTCGTCCATAGGTTTATCCTGAGGCTCTGTAGCTCCCGCCTTGATTTTCGACTCCTCCAGTTTCCTTATGAGTATCTGCATATCCCCTATGAAGTCGTCTCTACCCAGGTCAATGGCGAGGAGCAGGCAATCTGTATCTCGAATAATCTCAGGAAGCCAGGGTTCCATATACTCCTGGGTAATCGGAGGGGTATCCACTAGCTGGATGCTGATGTCCTCGAACTTCATCATTCCCACCGCGGTATCACGGGTGGTAAAAGGATAGGGCGCAACCTCGGGACTGGCACCGGTCAAGGATGCCAGAATTTGAGATTTGCCTACATTAGGTGCTCCCAAAAGGAGAACCTGGGCTGCTCCCTCTCTGACTACATAGTGACTGTAGGTGCTTTTCCCCACCTTGGTCTTTTTTTGCATCTCACTTTTCAATCGGGAGATTTTGGCCTTAAGGTCTCCCTGAAGTCTATCGGTACCTTTGTGCTTGGGCATAACGGCCCACATTTGTCTTAGGATAGCTAGCCTCTCTTGATTGGTTTTGGCCAGCCGGTATCTTTTCTCTGCCTCATAATATTGTGGGGGAAGGTTTGCTGGCATAATTCTCCCTATCTTGCCTCGTTTCTTCAGCTCCTATCGCGGCGGCGGCAGCACGATAAGGACAATCACCGCACCGCCGCTTTGCTATCTCTTGAGATTCCTTTTTGACCCCTTGGAATCGGTGGGCATCATGAGACTTGGCGATATTGTTGAACATATAAAGACCAGGGTTTTGGGCGCATATTCCTCATCACCAGTAGTTCATGGCGACCTATTTGATTTAGAGGCCCAGATTATCCCAGAGGATTTCTTTTGCATCAAAGACAGGACCCTCTTTGCAGACACGAAGATAGCCGGATCTGCCCCTGATCACACACCCCAGACAGGCTCCCAGACCGCATCCCATTTTTTGCTCCAGGGATACCTGACAGAAAAATCCCCGATGGCGAGAGAGTTCGGCTATTTTTCTTAGCATAGAAACTGGCCCACAGCTGTAAACAGCGACAGATAGGGAAGTCTGAGACAAGATGAACTCCTGAAAGAGGTTGCTGACCAGACCCCGATATCCCGTACTCCCATCCTCGGTGGCTATCGTTACCTCAAGACCTAACCTCTCGAACTCGTCCTTACCCAGGATCAATTCTTTATTCTTAGCGCCCAGAAGAACGGTAACATCCTGTCCCTGCCCCACACGGGTGATTTCCTGAGCCACCATATAAAGGGGAGCCACTCCTATTCCCCCGCCTACAATAAAGATCTTTTTGAAAGCAGGCTCTATTTCAAAGCCCTTTCCCAGAGGTCCCAAAGAATCGAGCTGATCTCCCCTCCTTTTCTGTGATAGGAGTCCTGTTCCCTTACCCACCACCTGGTAGAGAACATCAATTCTTCCTTGACGAGATTTGTGGATGCTAAAAGGCCTTCTTAGGAGGGGATCATAGCCGGGGCCACATCTTATGTGTACAAACTGCCCTGCTCTGGCGGCTTTAGCAATTTGAGAAGCTTCCAATTTGATCCGGTAGTGGGCCTCGCTCAGCTTTTCATTGGATAAAACTTTCGCTTTGACCTGGTACATGTAGCCGATTCTTTCTGAAACCTGCTGTGCAGGCCTTACACATCTTTTCGGATGAGTATTGGCATTTCTTTTCCTGACCAAACCTCTTTCGGCTTCCAAGGAAAGACCTGCTTCCTGATTATATCATTTATGCCCAAAGATTCAAGTTGACAGTCATCATTGTCTTCGTTAAAATAAGGCGTTCGGGGCATAGTGGGATTCTCGATAGGACTATGAAAGGAAGCTCATCCCTTGTTCTGGGAATCGATGAAGCTGGCAGAGGACCGGTAATCGGGCCTCTGGTCATTTGCGGAGTGATGCTGAGGAAGTCAAGGCTTTATGAGCTTACTGCAAGGGGAGTAAAGGATTCAAAACTTCTGAGTCCGTCTCAACGCCAAACTCTTAAGGGTGAGATCGAGAGCCTGGCGGAAGGCTTTGAGCTTATCATTATTTCCCCCTCGCAAATAGATAGCTGCAACATGGGTGATTTAGAACTCAAAGGGATGGTAAAGTTAATCAAAAAATTTCTCCCCGACCAGGTGTTTGTGGATGCTCCAACCTCCAGGCCTGAGTTGTACGAGAGAAGAATAAGCTCACTCCTTTCTTCTAAGACGAGGGTGGAACTGGTGGTAGAAAACCGTGCCGACAGGACCTATCCTATTGTGGGAGCAGCCTCCATTTTGGCCAAGGTAGAAAGGGATAGAAGAGTTCATCTTTTGGAGAAAAAATATGGAGCTATGGGTTCTGGCTATCCTTCTGATCCAAGAACCATTGATTTCTTAAAAAGCTACTTTTACATCCATGGACAGTTCCCTGGTGTGGTGAGAAAGAAATGGAGGACCATACACAGATTAAAGCAAGGAGAACTGCCGAAGAAAAGAAGCTGAAAAAGAGTAAAGAAGAGGTCTTCTGGAAAATGGGCAAAGGGAAAACATTTTTTCTGGCGATTCTCATATTTGCTGTTCTTTCCCTTTTATCAGGCTGTGAGGAAAACAAGAGAGAGCCTTCAGCAAAAGAAAAAGAGGAACCTCTGCTTTTGGAAGCGCAGGGGGTAAGTTTAGTGGGATACGACGAGGAAGGAAGGAAAAGCTGGGAGCTTCAGGCTGATTCTGGAAGGCAATTTGTCAACCGGATGATTCTCGCCCATGTTAAGGTCAAGCTTCTCGAGGAAGGCAAACTTGCCTCAGGAGGTGAAGCGAGCAAGGTGGTGGTGGACATTCGTACTTCGAATCTTCTTTTTGAAGGGAAAGTTAAACTTATTTCCTATGTTCACGAAGCCGAACTCTTCACTTCTAATCTGGAATGGATAGCTTCGGAGAAGAAGCTGCGTACAGAGGAGAAGGTTATTTTTGAAAGAGGAGATCTTATAACAGAAGGTTGGGGCCTGATAGCCGATCCTGAGTTAGGTCAGATAGAGATTAAGAGAGAAGTGGTTACCAGGCTGAGGTTCTGAAGTACATGTGCTGTCGGAAGAGGTCCTGGGAAATTTGCTTGTGAAATCGAGATGAAGGAGAGAGATAATGAGGAGGACTGTTAGCTGGATCGGAGGAGTTGCCGTTTTGATGATTTTATTCTCCGGATGGGTATTTGCCCAAGAACCCCAAGAGCAGATGGTGGTTACATCCCGGCATCAGAAAGTAGATTATGTCAACAGGATTTTTGTCTACAGCGGCGAGGTGAAGTTGGACTGGAAAGACGTGGTAGTGGAAGCGGAGGAGGTATCAGTATATATAACAGAGGAGAACACGCTGATAAAACTTGTGGCCAAGGGCAAAGTAACGATAATCGAAAAGGAGACAAAAACAAAGACTTCCGGTGAACTGGCTACCTACAGCGCTGAGGATGATAAAATGGTCATAGAGGGCAACGCTCAATATGAAGACGAACTTGGCAATACTATCCTGGCGGACAGAATAGTCCTGTGGAGGGAAGAGAAAAAAATGGAAGCAACAGGATCCCCGGTAATAGCCACTTATTTTTTGGAAGAGGTGCAGGTTGATTCTTCGAGTGGAAAATCTGACTAAGGAATACCAAAGGTCCCCGGTTGTAGATAGACTCTCCCTCGAGGTGAAACAGGGAGAGGTGGTGGGTCTTTTGGGACCCAATGGAGCTGGCAAGACTACCACCTTTCATATGATGGCGGGCCTGGTCAAACCTACTCAGGGAAGGATTTTCCTTGGAGATGAGGAAATCACGCATTTGCCTACTTACAGGAGAGCAAGAAAGGGCATTGCTTATCTTCCCCAGAACCCATCGGTCTTCCAGGGACTCGTCGTCAAAGAGAATCTCCTGGCAATCCTGGAGACCCTGGATCTCTCAGTGGGAGAACAGGAAGAGAAGGCCAAACTGCTTCTCTCAGAGCTGGGAGTTACTCATTTAAAGGATCAAAAGGCTTATCTTCTCTCGGGAGGAGAAAGGCGGAGAGTGGAGATAGCCAGAGCTCTGACTACCAATCCTTCTTTTATGTTGCTTGATGAACCCTTTGCCGGGATAGATCCCATAACTGTCTCCGACTTGCAAACCATAATCTTTGATTTGAAAAACAAAGGCATAGGAATTCTTGTTACCGATCATAATGTGAGGGAAACTCTCGAGATTACTGATTTTTCCTATATTATGCATCAGGGCAAGATTCTCATCGCCGGGAAAAGAGATGAACTCACCCAAAATGAGGAGGCCAGGAGGATATTTCTGGGCGAAAATTTCAAGCTGTGAGGTGCTCAGAAAAGCTTTTCCCCGCCTTTCCCCGGGAATAGTGATGATTATCTTATTCCTGGTCCTGCCTTGTTTTGCCTTCTCCGAGACTCCCCGTCTCAACCTTCAGGCAAATCACTTTCGCTCGGTTAAGTCTCCTCCTTCTGTGATTGGTTGGGGAGAGGCGGTTCTCGAATACAAAGACATACAGATTAAGGCCGAAAAGATAGAATTGAATTTGGAAAGTCTCCATGTTGTGGCTGAGGGGGATGTGAGGCTTAAGATGAAAAAGCGAGAAGTGAAAGCTCGGAGTTTTGAATACAATTTGGGGAGCGAAGAAGGGGTAATTTTCTCACCGGAAGGAAGTGAAGGATCTTTTTTCTATAAGGCAGAGAAGGCTTATCTTTACCCAGAGCGTATAGAACTTAAAGGTGCTTCTTTTACTAGCTGTGACCTTCCTAATCGTCACTATCATGTTAGGGCCAAGCAGGTTAAAATATACCCCGAGGAAGAGATTATCGCGAGAAGTGTGACCTTTTATCTGGGGAATGTTCCTTTCTACTGGACCCCCTTCGTTATAAGGCGCTTCAGGGAAGAGAATCAAATCTTGTTTCCCTCAGTGGGATACAGCAGCTTTGCCGGCTGGTACGCCAAGACGGGGTACTATTTCTATGCCTCGTCCGACTTTCAGACTACCTTTCACCTCGATTACATGCAGAAGAGGGGGTGGGCAGAGGGGCTAGATGTTTTCTACCATCTCAAGGGTGGTAGGGGAAGCATTGAGAGTTACCGGATCAGGGAAAAGGATACTTCCCAGCTCAGATGGAGAGCAAAACTACAGCATTACCAAGCTCTCTCTGAATCCGTCAATCTCAAATTACGTCTTGACCGACTCAGTGATGAAGCATTTTCTGAGGATTATTTTGATGAGGCGTATGGGACTTCCTTTGTGGCTTTGGACAAGCGTGGTTCAAACTATAGTCTTCGTTTCTTGGTTGAAGCTAAGTCTAATCCTTTTCCTGATGGTTTCGTGGAGCGCCTTCCCGAGATTAGTTTCTATTATACACCTCACAGAATAGCAAAAACACCTGTTTATATACAACAGGCAGCAGAAGTTACCAATTTCAGAAGAGAGAAGGAGAATTTCTTACGGACTGATGTAGCCTCAGAGCTTTCCTATCCTTTCACAGCCTTTAGTTATTTTCAAGTAAGACCCAAATTGGGATATCACTTCTTCTCCTATCGGTGGGGAAACGATGGAAAGATTCGGGGAATACCCTATCAGGAACTGGAGCTCACTACGGTCCTCCAGGCCCGTCTGGGAAGGCTCAGTCACAAGTTTCGGCCTATCTTGAAATATTACCACTCTTCAGGAGCTGGAGATAACGAGGGTTATCCCGGATGGGTGAGAGAGATAATCGAGGAAAAGGAAGACAAGTATCCGGAAGGTTTGATAAAGATCATACTTGAAAATTCTTTTCATCATGAAAAGTATGGAGGCGCTAGTGCTAATATAAGTTCTTGGTACTACCTGAAGGAGGAGGAGTTTTCTCCTATCGAAGGAAAATTTCGCTTCACCCCGCCCCTGCCCCATCTGAGCTATATTGACCTTTACCTTCTTTATCATCCCTACCAGGAGAAGTACAAAGTAATAAGAGGTACAGTAGGTCTGAAGGATAAGAATTGGAATCTTAGCCTGGGAGCAACAAAAAATATTGAGGAAGGGAAGTTGGATTTTATCACTCAGGGGCAGGTGAGATTGGGAGACAGGTGGAGACTTTCTGGATATTACAGCTATGATTTAGAGAATGAGGAAATTCGGGAAGAAAAATTCTCTTTATGGCGAGATCTACACTGTCTCGCCACCCAACTGTCTATGAAGGTCTATCCTGAGAAAGAGTACTGGATCATGTTTTATATTAAAGCTTTTCCCGAAGCATGGATCAAGTTCTATACCGAATCTTTTCCTCAGATTGGTGAACTAGAATATCCTGGTCTTTAGTCTACTTTTCTTCAAGGAGCAAAGAATGAAGGTTTTGGTAATAGGAAGCGGAGGAAGAGAACACGCTTTGTGCTGTAAATTAAGCCAGAGCCGTATTTTGGAAAAACTCTACGCTGTTCCTGGAAACGCGGGTATAGCGAGGATAGCTGAGTGCATTTCTCTAGACTACGAGAGGAATTTTTCCTCCCTGGCCGACTTCGTCCGTAAAGAAAGGATTGACTTCACTATTGTGGGACCAGAGGTGCCCCTGGTCAATGGAATAGTGGATTATTTCGAAAAAAGAGGTCTGTTTGTCTTTGGCCCTTGTAAAAAGGCTGCCTGTCTAGAGGGAAGCAAAGTATTCGCCAAAAGGTTTATGAAAAAATACGGTATTCCCACTGCCGACTTCCAGGTCTTTTCTGATTCAGAAAAAGCGGTAGAGTACATAGAAAAAAAAGAGAAATCAGTGGTGGTGAAGGCTGACGGACTGGCAGGTGGCAAGGGAGCCCTGGTAACCAGCAGCAAACAGGAAGCTGTGGATGCGGTGAAATTAATCATGGAGAAAAGAGCCTTTGGGAATTCTGGTAAGAGTGTGGTGATAGAAGATAGGCTTTCGGGTAGAGAAATCTCTTTTTTCGCTATCACTGATGGGAAGAGCGTTAAGCCTCTGGTTTCATCTCAGGATCATAAAGCCATCTACGATGGTGACAGAGGTCCAAATACAGGAGGCATGGGAGCGTACTCTCCTGCCCCCATTCATCCATCTCTGTATAAGAAGATTATGCGAAGAATAGTACTTCCCACCTTAAACGGGATGGAGAAGGAAAAGAGAACCTATCGGGGAGTGCTCTATGTCGGGCTGATGATTGAAGATGAGCAGCCAAAGGTTTTGGAATTTAATGTCCGATTTGGGGACCCGGAGACCCAGGTGACCTTCCCTCGCCTAAGAAATGACCTGCTAGAGGTTTTGTTCGCTGTCCAAGGAGGGACTCTCGATCGGATAAATCTTGAGTGGTTCTCTCGTGCAGCTGTTTGTGTGGTCCTCGCTTCTGGCGGTTATCCAGACAAATATGAGACAGGCAAACAGATCAAGGGGTTGGAGAATCTGGCTGGAGTGAAAGGGATATTCCCTTTTTGTGCCGGAGTGAGGAAAGAAGGGGATCGGCTACTCACCGATGGAGGTAGAGTCCTGGGAATAGCGGCTACAGGCAAGAATTTGAGGAGGGCCATCCGGAAAGCTTACCAGGTAGCGGAAAAAATCCAGTTTGAGGGATTATACTATCGTACAGACATTGGGTTCAAAGGTTTGAGGCCCTAGGACCCCGCCCGGCTTATTTGATGTGTTCTCTTGGGTAGCATCAGGAAACTATCAGCATTGAGGAGATTTATAGGCGCATTGAGCGCAGAAATAGCCCTCAAGTCTTTGCCCAAAACCGGAAGAGGAGCAGGGTAATTCGAAGCCAATATACGATAGTGGAAGGGAAAAGTCCCAGGTTCTCTTGACAAAGGACATCTAATT
>JAUWAK010000021.1 GCA_030602105.1 Candidatus Aerophobota bacterium
GGTTAGAAGCACAGAGCCGAATATCAGCCCCTCCCTCTTTCAGTGTTCTCATAAGATTGGCTGTTTCAGAGGTTACATGAAGACATGCAGCGATCCTTACCCCCTTTAAGGGCTTCTCACGTGAAAATCTTTTCCGAATCAACTCTACCACTTGCATCCTGCAATCTGCCCACTCAACTCGAGCCCTGCCCTGGGCAGCAAGAGCTTCTTCTTTGACGTCAGACATCGAGTACTCCTCCCAAGCTAGAATGAAGCTTTTATTTGGCTAACTGAGCCGCTAAAAGGGCCCGGTTATCTTTCAATCAAAAGAACTCCTTCAGCCACTCCTTAATCCTCATGCCCAGCCGCTCCTCAGAGACAAGTTCTTCCTTCCGCTTTATTCCGTAGAGAACCAGTCCTACCACCGTTGCATAAATGGGACTGGTAAGTTCCTCGGGCCTTTCTACATGAGGCTCACCAATTTTGGTGGGAAGACCTAGCTGATCTTCCGCCAGTTCTTTAACACCCACGAGCAGAGAAGTCCCTCCGGTAAGAATCAACCCCGCGGAGAGTAGGTCCCTGTATCCACTTCTGGTGAGTTCTTTTTCCACCAGCTCAAATATTTCCTGCATACGGGGGTCAATGATCCTCACCAGATCTTTCCTTTCTATAGTGTAACTTCCCCGCCCGGCTATCCTTTCCACCCTTATTTTCTCTCTTCCTCTGACCCTGGCCGAGGACAGGGTTCCATATTTAACCTTAATCTCCTCCGCCTTCTCTCTGGTAGTATGAAGACCTACGGCAATATCATTAGTAATGTGGCTTCCCCCTACCGCTATGACCCGGGTGAACCTTAAACCTTCTCTCAAAAATATAGCCAGGTCAGTCGTCCCTCCTCCAATATCTACCAGGACTACTCCCAGGTCTTCCTCCTGGGGAAGCACAGTAGCCATGGCTGAGGCCAAAGACTGAAGAACTACCCCTTCCGATTCATACCCTGCTCGTCTCACACAATTCTCAATATTCCCTCGCCAGGCCGAGGAAGCAGTAACCACATGGACTCCCACTCCCAGATGGGTCCCCTTCATACCGATGGGCTGTTTCACCAAATCCTGCCCATCAATAAGGAACCGCTGGGGAAGAACATGGATAATTTCCCTGTCAGGAGGAAGAACCAGCTGAGAGGCCTCTTTCATCACCTCTTCCACATCTTTGGCTGCTACGGTTCGATCCTCTCCGGTGATTTTCACAAAGCCGCGACTGTCCTGAGCCAGAATGTGATCTCCGGCAATACTTACCCACACCCGTGACGCTTTCAAACCAGCGTCGAGTTCGGCCAATGTCATGGCTTCTTTTACTGCCTGTGACGTCTCTTCGATATCGGTGACCAAACCTTTGCTCACGCCTCGGGAAGAAGACTTTCCCACGCCAAGAATATCAAGGCGTCCCTCCTCATTCAGCCGAGCCACCAGAGCACATATTTTCGTGGTCCCGATGTCCAGTCCCACGACCAAATCATCCTTCAATGCAAACCCTCAAAGTTCTATTAATAACCTACCACAATCTGTTCTCTAAAACGAAGATCTACGTACTTGATTCTCGTGCCCTTTCTTTTAGCATCTGCCAGGACCAGTGGTAAATAGGCAACATAATCGAAATAACCGTCCTCGGTCAGATAAACCTCAGGACCCTTCTCCAAATCACCCACTATGGAGTTCTCATTAGCAATATTAAGTCGCTCAAGAGGCAGTCCCAATTCTTGAAAGCTGGTAAGAATCTTGACTCCCAATTCAATTTTCTCTGTTTGATCGCGCGAGACACCAGAGCCCGTGATCAACGGTAGATCCTGTTTCTTGGCGGCTTCTCCTATAACTACTCCCTCCTCATCGACTTCCCATAAATGGGCTCGCTTCTCAAGATACGCAAAGGGCACCCTTTCCTGGACCAAGATGAGAAGGGTCGAAGGAAAAACCCTTCTTACCTCCGCTTTCTTGACCCTCGATACCTGAGCTATTCTTCTGGAGACTTCCCTCAGATCTACCCGGAAGATGGACCTTTGTTTGGGAATAGCAGCCTGCTTTAATATAGTGTCTTTGGAGAGTTTCTCCTGGCCCTCAACCTCAATCTTGGTAATACAAAAATAAGGAAGGGTCAAAACGAACCATGCGATGACTGCTCCCAGGCTAGTTAGGAGAATTAATAAGGCGAGACGTTTTGTCTTTCGGCGAACTCTTCTTCGGTGAGATATTAAAGCCTTTCTCTTGGCCAACCTCATCCCTTACTGCCATTCTCTCTGGTGAAGAGAGGTGCCTTGCGCCCACAGCACCGGGTAGTCCGCCATTGGGAGGTCTCTTGATTAAGGAAAAAGAAGGAGGAGACCGCAAGAATCTCCTCAAGGAGCATCCTGGGGCGAGAGAGGGGAGATTCTTAAGAATTTCCCAACTATTTCCCTGCCCTTCTCAGGGCCGACTTGACTATGTTGTCCACCAGCTCAGCGAAGCTTAATCCCTCGGCATTGGCTGCCATGGGCAGCAAACTCTTCTCCGTCATCCCAGGTATGGTGTTGACCTCCAGAATGTGGGCTACTCCTTCCTTAAGTATCATATCTACACGGGCGAAGTCGCGGCACCCCAGGGATTCGTAGGCCCTGAGAGCTGCTTCTTTTGTCCTGACAGATTCCTGATGGCCGATAGGAGCAGGAACAACATATTCGCAAAACCCTTTAGTATACTTGGCCTGGTAGTCAAAAAGCTCTTTCTTGGGTATGATCTGTATAATGGGCAAAGATCGCGGCTGAGGGTCGTCTATTATACCTACAGTAACTTCCCTGCCTTCAACATATTCTTCCAATAGGGCAGAGAACTCATCGTATTGGAAAGCCTTCTCTAAAGCTTTCTTTAGCTCTAGTCCATTCCGGCCTCTAACCAAGCTCACTCCCAGGGTAGAACCGGCTCGGGCTGGTTTGACTACTAGAGGAAAAGGAAGGCGGCAATCCAGGCGGGTCTTTTCGTCTCTGGTGACCCCCTGAAAGCGTGGCAAAAACAGGTTTTGAGACGAGAATACTTTTTTGGAACTTATTTTATCCATGGCCAGGGCGCTGGCCAATACTCCTGAGCCGGTGTAGGGAATCCTGACTAACTCCAACCATCCCTGGATACTGCCATCCTCTCCGCACAACCCATGCAGAGCAATGAAGACCACATCAGGTTTCTCCTTAGCCAGCCGGCCAAAGAAATCACTACTGCCACTATCCAGGCTGAAGACAGCATAGCCTGCTTCCTTCAGTCCCTCCTCTACAGCTTTTCCACTCTTCAGGGAAATTTCTCTTTCTGGAGAAATTCCTCCTTTGAGGACGCACACCTTTGTCTTCAACTCAAATAATCTCCAATTCAGGCTCTAAGGTGATGCCAGAGCTTGCCTTAACCCTTTCCCTTACCATATCTATGAGTCTTATTACGTCTCTGGCTGCGGCATTTCCTTTGTTAACGATGAAGTTCGCATGATGCGTGGAAACCTGAGCATCTCCTATCCTCATCCCTGAGCATCCCGCTCTCTGGATAAGCAACCCAGCCGAACAAGAGGGCGGGTTCTTGAACACGCAGCCAGCCGAGGGAAGAGAAATAGGCTGACTCCTCATTTTTTTATCCCTTGCTTCCCGGAGACGAGAAATAATCTCTTCCTTTCTTCCAGCAGGGAGAGCTAACTTCACCTCTGTTATGATCCAGTCTTTCTTGTCCATAAAAACGCTTGTTCGATAGCCGAAGAGGATATCCTCCTTGCGGACAGTGAAATCACCGGTGCTATTGTCCAGTGCCCTCACCCATATCACCCTTTGTCCAAGATCTTGTCCAAAAGCACTGGCATTTCTGGCTATAGCCCCTCCCACAGTTCCAGGAATCCCCACCAACAGTTCCAGACCTGAGAGCTCCTTCTCAGATGCGAAATCAATAAGGGTGGATAGACTCAGTCCTGCACCCACCGTTATCCCATCTCCCTTATTCTCCATCTTGATTCTGGTGAATGAGCTGCCTAGCTTAACCACCACCCCCTTGAATCCTTCGTCTCTTATTAGCAGTTTGCTCCCGTTGCCTATAACCAGGAAGGAAAGGCCGCTGTCCTTGCAAAAAGAAATGACTGTCTTAAGATCTTCCAGATCCTCGGGAACCACATAAAGGTAAGCCTGCCCCCCTATTTTCAGAGAAGTCAACTCTTTCATGGATTGCTGAGCAACTACTCTACCCCTGATTTTTAGGCCCCTCATCTCTTTGATGTGCATTGACTCCTTATCTCCCTTGCTGCTTGTCCTGTGCAGGACAGTCTCGTAATTCTATTTTAACCCCTGCAAAAAGTCAAGGTATCTCTCGGCACGATTTTCCCTTGCTCTACAGGAACCCTCTTCCCGTCTTCGACGGCAAGCATGTCCCCAATGTCACTTGGGAAAAATGTCCCTCGAAACTGGCAAGAACAAAGTTCCTTCTGTCTCGCACATCAATACTTTCCTGGTGGTATCAAGAAAATGCAAGGATTTGGATGAGGAGGCGTCTGGGGGGTGAGGTTGACATATTAAATTTGGGTAGTATAATATATCTAGAAAAGTAGGTTGTACGTGGCTACGAAGAGAGGGTGCCTTACCCAGAACTGAAGGAAGAGCTATCCTTCCAATCTAATTTCCCAACAAGCAAGGCTCCAGCTAGCTTATCCTGATGCGGTGCACCAGCACAAGAACTCTTTTAAATGTCAAGCAAACAGTTCGTCAACAGAAAGGCCAGGCACGAATATGAAATCCTGGATAGATGGGAAGCAGGGATTGCCCTCAAGGGATCGGAGGTTAAATCCATCCGTGAAGGGGGAGTCAGTTTCACGGGTAGCTTCGCTCACATCAAGGAAGGAGAAGCCTATCTTCATAATCTTCACATAGCACCCTATTCAGCCATAGGATATTCTGCTGGCGATCCGAAAAGGGAGCGAAAACTGCTCCTCCACAAAAGGGAAATTCAGAGCCTGACCGGGACCCTAAACCAGAAGGGGTTGACACTAATTCCGTTACGAATATACTTTAAACGAGGAATAGCAAAAGTAGAGATAGGTCTGGGGCGAGGGCGAAGGCTCTATGATAAGAGACAAAAACTTAAGGAAAAAGACACCAAGAGGCAAATAGAGCGAACACTAAAGGAAAGAGATTCAAAATCACTGAGATTTTGATGACTGAAAACACGAAAGTAGCCCTTAGAACCAAGGTCCTTAGAGAAGATAACATTTCTGAATAGCTCAAGAAAGGGGGCGACCTGGTTTCGACAGGAGAAGGGGAATTAGGACGGCATACCAAGGGCATCGGATACCTTGTAAATCCATCCGTTCCTAAACTCAAGCGCCAATCCAAATATGGCTTTTAGCTACAACTAGTAGCTACGTTCCCTTGCTTCATGCTCTATGGAGTAAGGAGGGCGTCAGAAAATAGAGCTAGCTTACCCTCGAGCAGGAAAAGGGTAAGTGAAATCGCACCTGCTAGTCTTCTTTTCATCCCGTCTACAGGAGGAAAAGAAGACAAAAAGTAAAATGTAGACTAAGTGTGAAGATGTCCTAGCTTCTCTGTTCCTGGACGAGGGTTCGATTCCCTCCGCCTCCACCAATATCCCTCCAACAAGCAGGGACTCAAGCAGGTATCTAATCTTGAATTCACCCCCCAAAATCGAGCTGAGTTCTCGATAAGGTGCGAGATGTATAAAATAATAGTATGTGGTGCCTGCGGGAGAATGGGAAGAGAGCTCATTAGGGTCATCGATGAGTTAGAGGATATCCAGCTAGTGGGGGCGATTGAGACACCGAACCACCCGTGCCTGGCAAGAAAGATAGGGAAAATTGAGGTTTCCTTCAATTTAGAAGAGTCCATCCAGGAGGGTGCAGTGGTGGTAGAATTCACCACTACTTCTGCAACGCTAGAGCATCTCGGTATAGCCAAAAGGAAAGGCACCCCCATGGTGATTGGCACAACGGGTTTCAAGGATGAAGAATATGGCATCATAGAAGAAGCCTCGCAAGAGATTCCAATTCTTCTTTCTCCCAACATGAGTGTAGGAATCAATCTCATGTATAATCTGGTGAAGCAGGCCTCACAGATCCTTCAGGGGAAAAAGTTTGACCACGAGATTATAGAACTACACCATCGCCTAAAAAAAGACGCTCCTAGCGGGACAGCCAAGAAGATTGCGGAAATCATAGCGGAAGCGACAGGAAAGGATCTCACAGAGAACCTGGTCTATGGAAGACAGGGAATAACCGGTGAAAGGACAGAGCAAGAGATAGGTATCCACTCCGTGAGAGGAGGGACTGCCGTGGGAGAGCATACAGTTGTCTTCGCTGGAAATGGGGAAAGATTGGAAATTACCCATCGAGCTGACTCACGGCGTATCTATGCCCTGGGAGCTGTCCTGGCAGCTCAGTTTATCACGGGGAAAGAAAAGGGACTGTATGATCTCCAGGATGCTCTTAAAGTCAAAGAAACCAATTGATATCCCTCCCTAGAAGATCGTTTTCCGGACATCTTTTCATCTCTTGAGATTTCAAAAAAGCAAGGCAAAGGACTCACATCATTCAAAAGAAGAAAAGGTGCCCAATCAAAACACAAGCTATTTTCGACCATGGGAATCTGCACAAATTACAATGATTAAAAACATAGAAAGCTCTCAGGCTAAAATGTAAGTTCTTCAAGAATCTAAGCTTTCTCCAAAATTAAGATATTAAAGGATCCCGCGGGAGCGCTGAAGGAAAATGAGTTTACGAATCGAGAGAACAAAAAGGCTGGCATCCTTGCCTCCTTATCTATTTGCCGAGCTTGAGAGAACAAAGAAAGAAATGAGAGCATCCGGACAGGATCTCATCGACCTGGGAGTGGGAGATCCAGACCTCCCCACTCCGGCGCCTATTATCGAGAAACTTTGCCAGGCGGCCAAGAAACCTCAGAACCATAGATATCCTTCGTACCAGGGTCTTCTTTCCTTCCGCCAGGCGATAGCCAACTGGTATCTCAGCAAGTTTAGGGTAGAGCTAGATCCCGAGGCAGAGATCCTCACCCTCATCGGTTCTAAGGAAGGGTTAGCCCATCTCCCACTGGCCTTAATCAATCCAGGTGAGATAGCTCTGGTTCCAGATCCCGCCTATCCGGTTTACAAAGCTGGAGTCATATTTGCCGGAGGCAGGGTAGTCTCTCTTCCCCTTCTGGAAGAAAACCATTTCCTGCCTCGACTGGAGGAAATCGAAAAAAAAACGGCCCAAGAGGCCAAATTGCTATTCCTGAACTATCCCAACAATCCCACGGGTGCAGTAGCCAGTGAGAGTTTCCTATCTGGAATAGTGGAGTTTGCTCAAGAGCACAATGTGGCAGTCTGTCATGACTTTGCCTACTCCCAGATTGCCTACGATGGCTACCAAGCCCCTTCTCTTCTGCAAATCAAAGAAGCAAAAGAAGTAGGAGTTGAGTTCCATTCTCTTTCCAAAACCTTCAACATGACGGGTTGGCGGATAGGGTTTGTGGTGGGGAACAGAAAAATCATACAGAACCTGAGAGAACTAAAGACCAACGTAGATTCCGGAGTTTTCCAGGCTATTCAGGAGGCAGGAATAGAAGCCCTGAGAATGGATGAGGAACTTACCACTTCCATAAAAGAGATCTATCAAACTCGCCGGAACTGCCTAATTCGGGGTCTAAGAGAGCTTGGCTGGCGGGTCGATGCCCCAAAGGCAAGTTTCTATCTCTGGCTGAGAGTTCCTATTCCTTGTTCCTCTTTAGATTTTGCTCAAAAGCTCATGAGAGACTGCGGAGTGGTAGTAACACCCGGGGTGGGATTTGGCAGATGTGGCGAGGGGTACATAAGAATGTCCTTAACCGTAGATGAAAAAAGAATGAAAGAGGCAATAGAAAGAATAAAAGCTGCCTCTTTTCTCTAGGGAGATCTTGAGAATGAAGAGCTTAAGTGTCAATGTGGATCATGTGGCTACCCTTCGGCAAGCCAGGGGAGGCCTCGAACCTGACCCAGTAGCAGCGGTTCTTCTGGCAGAGCTCGGAGGCGCCAGCGGAATAACTGTTCACTTAAGGGAGGACAGAAGACATATCCAGGAACGGGATCTTGAGGTTTTGAAGAGGGTAATCAAAACCAAACTAAACCTGGAGATGGGTGTGAGTGAAGAAATAGTCAAAATTGCTCTTAAGATAAGACCGGATGTAGTCACTTTAGTGCCCGAGCAAAGAGAAGAGCTAACCACACAGGGGGGATTGGATCTTTCCCGAGACAACCCCAGATTAAAGGAGGTCATAAGCCTTGTCCACCAGGCCAAAATCCCGGTTTCTCTTTTTATCAACCCGGACCCTAACAGTATAAAAAGGTCTCACAGGCTGGGTGCAGATATGGTGGAACTTCATACCGGAATCTATGCCGAAAAGCAAGATGTCATGGAAGTGGCTACAGAGGTGGAGAGAATTGCTGGAGCTGCAGCACTCGCCAGGAAATTGGCCCTGGGGGTTAATGCGGGCCACGGGCTGAATTACCACAATATACATAAAATATGCCTGATTGAGGACATCGAAGAGTTCAGTATAGGCCATGCCATTGTCTCCCGAGCTTGCCTGGTGGGAATGAAGGAAGCAGTACGAGAGATGGTAGAGCTGATAGGAGGATAGGGAGAAGCTTTCAAATGATAAAGGGGATTGGGATAGATATGGTGGAAGTGGATAGGTTAAGGCACATTATCCAGCGATGGGGGGAGCGGGCCAAAAAAAGAATGTTCACCCCTGAAGAATTGGCCTGCGCCACCTCTAGAAAACAGGGAGAATTCATCTATCTAGCGGGAAGGTTTGCCGCAAAGGAGGCGGTAGTTAAGTCCTTAGGCCAGTATACGGATTGGTCAGAGATTGAGATATCAAGGGAAGAAAACGGCAGTCCACGCGTTACCCTCAAAGGAAAGACAAAAGAAACTGCCCGGGAAAGGAAAGTCAAAGAGATCTTAGTTACCCTCTCCCATACAAAGACCTATGCCATAGCCGAGGCAGTGGCTCTGGGGGAAAACCAGTGAAGATAGTAAGTGCTCAAGAGATGCAAGGTATAGATACTCAAGCCATCGAAAAATTGAAAATTCCCAGCATAGTGCTTATGGAGAACGCTGGGTACGGAGTCCTGCAGGTAATAGAAAAAGAATATTTCCCTCCCAGGGGCAGGTCCATCACTATTTTCTCGGGTCCCGGTAACAATGGAGGAGACGGAATGGTGGTGGCCAGGCATCTATTCAACCGGGGGGCCAGGGTGAGAGTCCTCCTTTTGACGGAAAAAAGTAAAATTAGGGGGGATGCCGCCATCAATCTAGAAATTATCCTCAATATGGGCATTCCCCTCGAGCAGCTCCTCTCGCCCCGGCATGTTAGAAATCTGAAGCAGAAGCTAGCCTCGCAAGACTTACTGATAGATGCTCTCCTAGGAACTGGTTCAAAGGGAGCTCCCCGAGGATTGATAAGGGAAACTGTTCACTTAATAAACGAACTAGAGATACCCACCCTTTCTGTGGATCTTCCCACCGGAGTAGATACAGATACCGGCCAGGTGGAAGGCGAAGCTGTTCAGGCAGACTGTACAGTAACTTTTGCTCATCCCAAGCGAGGATTCTACCTTTACCCCGGCATGGATTATACTGGAAGAATAGTAGTAGTAGACATAGGTATTCCAAAAGACTTAGGGGTAGAAGAGATAAAGTGCCATCTTATCACTTCCAAAGATTCACCCAAGCAGCTTTTTTACCGAAAGCCCTCCTCCCACAAAGGGAGCTTTGGGCATGTTCTAGTCCTGGCCGGTTCAGAGGGTATGACTGGTGCTGCCTCACTGGCCGCGCTGGCCTCTCTTCGGATGGGAGCAGGACTGGTCACCTTAGGGATCCCCAGGAGTCTCAACCAAATCTTGGAGATCAAACTAACCGAGGTAATGACCCTACCTCTTGATGAAACTCCTGAAAAGACATTATCATTAGAAGCTTTTGGGAAGATAAGGGAGCTTGCCCAAAAATCAAGAGCTGTAGCCGTGGGTCCAGGGATTTCTACAAATAATAGCACCAAAGAGCTAGTCAAGCGCCTGGTAGCGGAGCTTGAGGTTCCTATGATTCTTGATGCCGATGGTATCAGTGCCTTTACCGCAGATATATCACTCCTCCGTCAAAGAAGAGCTCCTTTAATTATTACTCCTCACCCCGGGGAGATGGGGCAACTCCTGGAAGTCCCCACAGATAGAATTCAGATTGATAGGCTAGGAGCGGCCACCACTCTGGCTAAAGAGACAGGAAAAGTGGTAATACTCAAAGGAGCCAGAACCATAATTTCCGATAGAGAAGGAGAGGTCTGGATCAATCCCACCGGAAATCCGGGAATGGCCAGTGCAGGAACGGGAGATGTACTCACAGGCATAATTGGTGGTCTGCTCGCCCAAGAAATCCCCCCGTTCTCATCAGCCCGGACAGGGGTCTATCTTCATGGTCTGGCTGGAGATATAGCGGCTACCAACGGCGAAGAGCTAACTCTGGTAGCCCTTGACATAATAAAAAGCCTCCCGGAGGCCATAAGGAGAGTAAGAAGTGAATATAGCTGATCTACAGAAACAAAGCATAGTAGAGCTGCATAAAGAAGCAGTGAAAAGGGACATTACTGACTACAAGAGATTGCAGAAACAGAATCTTATCTTTGAGATCATTGAGGATGAGATTGGCAGGGAAAAAACCGTTGATGGATACGGAGTGTTGGATATTTTGACCGAAGGATACGGGTTCCTTCGCTCCAACTATATTTCTGGACCGGACGACATATATGTCTCCCCTTCCCAGATTAAGCGCTTTGACCTGCGAGAAGGAGATACCATAGTGGGGCAGATTAGACCTCCAAAAGAAAACGAAAACTACTTCGCCCTGCTCAAGGTCGAATCTGTCAATGCGCAAGACCCGGAGAAAGCCAGAGAAAGAACTGTTTTTGAGAACCTTACGCCTCTATACCCTCAGGAACGCATCACTCTGGAGACCCCTTCAGGAGATATCTGCGCTCGATTGATTGATCTCATCGCTCCCGTGGGAAAAGGGCAGCGCGCTCTTATCGTGGCCCCTCCCAAGACAGGAAAAACCATGCTTTTGCAGAAGATAGCCAATTCCGTCACCGCCAACTACCCTGAGATAGTGCTCATGGTACTCCTGGTGGATGAGCGACCAGAGGAGGTTACCGATATGCAGCGATCGGTAAAGGGAGAGGTAGTCTACTCTACATTCGATGAGCCCCCGAAGCAACATGTCAGGGTGTCCGAATTGGTCATTCAGAAAGCCAAAAGACTAGTGGAACAGGAATACGATGTGGTCATTCTTCTGGACAGCGTCACCCGCCTGGCTCGAGCCTACAACCTTATCATGCCCACCAGCGGCAAGGTTCTTTCCGGCGGAATAGATGCTAATACACTTCATCATCCCAAGAGATTCTTTGGAGCGGCCCGAAACGTAGAAGAGGGAGGCAGTCTAACCATTCTAGCTACCGCACTCATAGAAACGGGTAGCAAAATGGACGAGGTTATCTTCGAAGAATTTAAGGGAACGGGCAATATGGAGCTGAGACTTACCAGAGAGCTGGCCGAGCGCCGCATCTTCCCTGCCATCGATATTAACCGATCCGGCACGAGAAAGGAGGAGCTCCTTTTAAGCGAAAAGGAACTCAAAATGATCTGGTCCCTCCGGGATTATCTCAATCGGCAGAACGTTAAGGAGCCCATCGAAGCAGTGATTGAAGTGATGAGAAAAACGGAGAACAATCAACAATTTCTCAATATTATCTCCCACCTGGACAAAAATACCGGCGAAATGGAGTAGACTAATGAAAAAGGGAATCCATCCTCCTTACAAGGAGACCATTATTAGATGCGCCTGTGGTGCCCAATACACGACAGGATCAACCAAGGAGAATCTGAAGGTGGAGATCTGCTCGGCCTGTCATCCTCTCTTTACCGGCAAGCAGAAATTCGTGGACAGCGGCGGAAGGATAGAAAGATTCAGAAGAAAATACGGCAACAAAAAATAAGCGGCGTACTCGGCGAGCTAATGGAGACGCAATCTACCAAGTGTTACTAGCGGAATAGTAATTACTACCTCCAAGATCCGTGTGCCCCCCGTTTCTAGCCGAGGGGCATCGGGATCCGGAATTCTGCCAAATCTGGGTGCCTTTCCTCCTCGCCCTGTATCTTGCTATTCTCTTTTGACTCCCGTTACTCGCCTAAAACCTCATCCCTGGGGGATTACCAAAAGTTGTCCGGGATAAATAAGATTCGGATTCTTTATCTTGTCCCGGTTGGCCTCAAAAATCCTTCTCCACTCCCAAGGATCATTGTAAATACTTTCGTAATTGGAGATTTCAAAGAGATTTTCGCTTTTAAGCACGCGATGCAGGGACTTTGGAGGAATAATAAGTCTTTGTCCAATATAGATTAAGTTGGGATCCTTGATCTTATCCTTGTTAGCCTCATATATTTTTGGCCACTGGTAGGGATCATTGTAGATATTTCGGTAACTGGAGATTCGCCAGAGACTATCTCCCTTGTTTACGCGATATACATTCTTGGGTACAAGCTTCACCTCTGGTTTTTTGGCGAGCTCCTCTTCCAGCTTTTTCACCCTCTCCAGCAAAGATCTGGTCTGTTCCTTCACCACAGCAATCTCCATTTTTGCCGCAGCGGCCATCTCTTTAGCCAGGGCAATTTCTCCCTCAAGATCTCCTATCTTACTAGCTGCATCCTTGGCTTGGATAGCCATCATCATCCCCCGGGCAACTCTTCCCCGCCACAGTCCTAACTTGACCAGAACTTCCTCTTTGAATTTGGCCGCATCTTCCCTTGTCTGGGTGGCAATTTCTCTCGATTCCAGCATTATCTTTCTCGTTTCCACTAACTCAAGCTGAACCTCTTCCAACTTGTCCAAAACATCCTCAGACGAAGCTGGGGGGGCCGCCTGCAGGGCCGCTGTGATGCTCGCTATTAAGAACAAGCCTGCTGTACATATCAGGATCCCTCTTACTATCTTCTTTAACATCTTTTTTCACCTCCTCAGAGGTCTGTTCAAGAATTGGCTATTCTCAAATTCTCGGCACTTTGCTCTATTTACCCGATCCTTTCCTCTGAGCATTTTTGCCTTCTTCTCTTGTTCCGTCAACGGACAATTAATCTCCGGAACATGCCATTACTGCTGCAGCGACAAAGGCAAGACCAAGGAGCAGTCTGTGTCTCTTCAACCTTACATTGTACGCTTCACAGTCGGCCAATTGTGCCCTAAGGGAAGCAATCTTGGCTACTTCTGCCTCAAGGGAAGCAATCTCAATGTCAAGGTCGGCCGCCTGCCCTTCCCAAAAGGTGATCTCATTGTCCTTCTCGGCTATCGTAACTAGAGCTTTTTGATAGGCATCCCTCAGCCGTCCAAGTGCTCCACGCTGTCCCTCATAATCCTCAG
>JAUWAK010000147.1 GCA_030602105.1 Candidatus Aerophobota bacterium
CCTATTCTGAAGGACTTTATAATTGTCTGAGGTGTGGAAAGTGCGAGGAAGTCTGTCCTTACGAAATCCCCATTCCTGATTTGGTCATTGGCAAGATGAGAGAGGAGGCTGTAGGAAAGGAAATTACGCCTCCGGCGTTGAATGAGGCAGTCCAGGTTATTGCATCCACGGGCAAAGTGCTCTCCACCCTCAAGGAGGACTCTTTGCTGGAAAAACTCTTCTCAGTCGCTCCAACTCCGAATGCGGTGGCCAAGGTGGGATTCTTTGTGGGTTGCTATGTTGACCGAAACTTCAACCTTCATGATGAGGGAAGGGCAACTGTCCAGATCCTCAAGAGAAACAAAATCAATGTGGTAGTGCCCCGGGATCAGATGTGTTGCGGCAAGCCTCTATTGGAGGTAGGGGAAAAAGAGAAGGTCAAAGAGCTGGTTCGGCAAAATGTTCGCATTTTTGAAGAAGCAGGTGTTGAAGAAGTCATTGCCATATGCCCTGGTTGTAGTCTTACGCTTAAGAAAGAGTATCCGGTGATTTTTGAAGCCCTGGAGGGAAGGAAACCTTATTTCAGAGCTTACGATCTGAGCGAGTACCTTCTTGAAAAGATGAAGCTTCATACTGGCGCTATGAAGCCGCTGTCTCTCAAGATAACGTATCACGATCCTTGTCACCTGAGGCGATATCAGAAAATATTGCATGAGCCGAGAGAGATTATTCGCTCCCTGCCGGGGATTGAGCTTATGGAGATGGAAGAACCTGACCGCTGCTGCGGCGGAGGAGGAGTAGTCAAGCTCCTCAACCCCGACCTAGCCCAGGCTGTTGGCAGGAGAAAGGCCAGGATGATCGCTGAGCTTGGAGTGGATGTGGTAGTTACTCCTTGCCCCACCTGCGTTCTTCAGATTTCCCATGCCCTCAGGAGAAACAAGGTAAAGGGAGTTAAGACCCTACATCTCACGGAGCTTGTCAATATGGCCTATGGATAGATGGAAATCATTTGGTGAGACCGCCCTCCGGATACTCATGATTAGATGAGGACTACCCGTAGCATAGAGTATCAAAGCGATTGAAAGGGGACGGTAGCGGGTGGAAGTAGGAAGATAGGTCAGGTTCATTGAAGAAGAAAGTAGCCAGACTATGACCAACATAGAGCCGTGGATGCGGAGGAGGTAAAATAATGTTGGAAGTTGAATTCGCTGGAATCAAGCTGAAAAATCCGGTCATTGCTGCTTCGGCGACTCCCACCATTAATCTGGATGGTTTGAGAAGAGCAGCTGAGGGAGGAGCTGGAGCTATAGTGACCAAATCTGCTGTCTTTCCCAAGAAAGTTGTGGAAGGGATGGAGTATGTGAAAGGAAGACCCACGGGCCTGAAACCATCTCCCCGGTTTATGCTGCTCAACAAGGGAGAAACGTACGATCCTCGTCTTACCAAGGAAGGTTCGTATTTTACTCTTTTCCGGGTCGGAGAACCCTATCTTAAACCGGAGGAGCTGGTCGAGATGATTGAGAAGATAAAGAAAAGTGTTAATATTCCCGTCATCGCCAGCATCGCCGGTGCGGTGGATGACCTTGAAGAGTGGCAGAGATTGGCAAAACCCATGCAGGAGGCCGGAGCGGACGCCGTAGAACTTAATCTACATGCTATTCCCATCGTAAAATACACCAATCCCGATATTGTCAGGGCAGTTAAGGAGGTAGTAAGCATTCCCGTAATTGCCAAATTGATGTACGGTTGGGAAGACCCTACCGAGCTGGGGCCGAAGGTGGAGAAGGCAGGGGCAGATGCGATTACCGCAGTGGGAACCTTTGGATTCCCCACCATGGAGATAGATGTCGAAGCTCCTCGAATTCTCACCCAACCGTCCTATTATGGAGCCGGTGGCCCGTGGTACCGGCCAGTGAGTCTCGCCTTTGTTTCCAGGTTGGCCAAGACCGTGAAAATACCCGTGCTGGGAGTAACCGGAGTGGTTACCTGGAAGGATGCCGTCAAATATATAATGGTAGGTGCCACCGCGGTTCAGGTGTGCGCCGCTATTTATGCCAAGGGCTATAGAGTTCTTGGTGAAATAGCAATGGGAATAGAGGAATTCATGCGGCGCAAAGGATACCAGAGAATTGATGATTTCAGAGGGTCCATCCTGAAAGAGATTGTTCCCCCCTGGAAGCTGGAGTGGGGACCTCCTATGAAGGCTACAGTTGAGGAAGCGTCTTGCGACGGCTGTGGGGACTGTGTAGAAAGCTGTTTCTATGGGGCGATAAGCCTGGAGGAAAACCTGGCCAGCGTTGATTCCGACAAATGCGATGGCTGTGGATTGTGTGTGTGGGTGTGTCCATCCAAGGCTGTAGCCATGGAAAAACAAAGAGTCTGAAGCGAGTTTTTATGGACCAGAGGAAAAGTAGCCTCGGAAACGTGCCTGATACTATCAGGAAAGTACTCATCTGCGAGACAGAAGGAGCCTTGCTCTTGCTAGTTTCGAGGCACATTTTTCTGAAGTGACATTCGGGACATGCGTGCCGTCGAAGACGGGAAGAGGGTTCCTGTGGAGCAAGGGAAAATTGTGCCGAGATACCTCTTGACAGAATGGTTTTCGCGCTATATTCTGGCATACAGCCTTCCAAATATACCCAAAAAACATGTATTGACGGCGGGGAAATTAAAGCAAAGGAGGTGAGGAGCGAGTCAAAAACACAACGAACTGGGTAAGATTGATCAAGTTGACAAAAGGAGGGAAAGATGCTTAGAAGAACCAGAGTCGTGAGGAGAGTGCTTGTTGTAGGACTAAGCCTGGCTCTCTTGGCAGGTTTGAGTGTGGGGGTGGCCCGAGGAGCGGAGGAAGTTCGATTTGGCGT
>JAUWAK010000112.1 GCA_030602105.1 Candidatus Aerophobota bacterium
CACACAGGCTATGGCGGCACTCCTTCCCCTCTGCATTTGTTGAAACGCTTCAACGTAACTCATTATCGGAAGGGTGTAGGTGCTTGTCCCGGGTCCTCCGCCGGTCAAAAGCCACGGTATATCAAACTTTATGTACATGAATATGCCTCTCAGAAGGACAACTACGAAAAAGACCTCTCTCAGTTGTGGTAGGGTGATGTGCCAGAACTCCTTCCAGGGACTTGCTCCATCAACTTTCGCAGCGTCATAGAGCTGGGGAGGAACGATCTGCAAACGAGCCAGGAAACAGATGGTTACGAACGGAAAGAACTTCCATATACCGACCAGTATGAGCGAGGTCATGGCAAGGCTCGGTGTGGCGAACCAATGGATTGATTCCTCCAGGCCGATCCATCTCTTCAAGACAAGATTGATAACCCCATATTGGTCATGAAGCAGCCACCGCCAGACTATCACCGCGACTATTCCCGGGATTATGTATGGGAAAAGAATCAGGCCCTGGGCCACGGACCGTCCCCTGAAGCTTCTATTGAGCAGCAGTGCGGTCACCAATCCAACCAGGATTTGACCCGCAAGGGTACCCAAGGCCCATACGAGATTGTTTCGAAAAGACTCCATAAAAAGGGAATTGCCTATTACACGGGTATAGTTGGCAAAACCCACAAAGGGGCCTTCATAGGTAAATCCTGCAAGCTTGTAGAATGAGAAGGAAATCCCCTTGGCGAGTGGATACGCAGCTGTAGCACCTATGACTACAACACTGGGTAAGACCAGGAGTATCCCATAGAGGACTTCTTTTTGTTTGCGGCTGAGTGTCTTTTCCACTGCCATCTCACCCTGCTCTAAGATTCACAAACCCTATGTCATAGGATTTGAGTCTTGAAAAAGATCCTTAGGAACATCTCCACGGGTTCTCGGACTGGGAAGAGCCAGGATCAGCGCTCCGCCCACGGGTGAGGAAAGCCCGCTCGCCGGACACCAGTTTTCCACTATACCCAGCGAGCGGGCCAGTGCGATACTAACAAATACCAATTCACTAGTAGAGTCTCCATGCCTGAGTTCAGTCCTAGTCGGCCAACAACTCCTCCGTCCTCTTGACCGCTTTCGCCAGTGCGTCTTTAGCAGTCATTCCCTTCGGCATAGCGTCGTACATGAGATCCACAAGTATGGGAGATTTGGTGAGCTTGGCTGATGAGTAGCATACCTCTCCGTGCTCAAACGCTGGGTTACGAGCATACGCTATCAGCTCGGCTTGCAGCTCAAGGGCATAACTGTATTTCCTCATTGCAGGATCACTCACCAGTACCTCTGAGCGGCCAACGGATAGTCTAGGATCCATGATGTGACCTGCAACAGAGGCAAGCAGCGGAACATTTTCCTCTGGTATCATGTGGAACTTGATGAACGCCTCTGATCCCTCAATATTGGCAGAGTCTTTGAATATAACCAGGAATTGGGGGTACAGCGTGGTACGAAATGCCCCCGTTGGGGACCTCGGCATGAATGTTGCGCCAACATCAGGAGCCATATCAGGATTGTATCGATCTACGTTTGCCAGGGTACGGCCGTATGCCCAAACTGTAGCTATTTCTCCGTTCACAAAGCGCATGAATGCGTCAGTGTAGGTATCGGCGGCGGCTCCAGGAGATGCATACGCCCACATCTTTTGCAAGAATTTCACCGCGTCGACATTCTCCGGACTATCGAGGACAATGGGGCCGTTAGGCAGACCGAACATGTAGCCCCCGTTTGACCACATTGACACAAGCAACTGATGTATGCAATGTATCTGACCCATAAAGAGGTTATTCCCCTTTACTTTCTTTCCAGCAGTTACCTTAGCCAGGGCATCCAGATACTCATCCCAGGTCTCGGGTACAGTGAGTCCCGCTTCCCGGAAAAGATCCTTCCTGTACATCATGAACATGATACCCAGGGTGGGAGGCACTCCGTATGTAGCCCCTTCCTGCTGCACCAGCCTGATAACACTCTCATGATAATCGCTGGCGCCACCTTCACCAGTTGCCTCAACCAGGTGTTGTACATCGAGCAGGTACCCTGGCTTGACAAGGTCAACCACAAGATCCGGATCGAGATAGGCTATGTCTGGAGGGGTTTTAGCTTGGAGCGAGGCCATCAGCTTTGGCCAGACATCCGAGAGTGAAATATACTCTATCTGCAGATCGTACTGAGGGTACGCCTTCTCGAACCTTTCTTCCATTCCTGCATAAACCTTTATTGATTTTGGGTCGGTCTCATCGGACAAGAAGCGAATAACTGACTTTTGTGCAAAAGTTGGAAGCACCATCATTCCAACCAGCACTGCCACCATGGCGCAAATACACGCCACTCTTATGATTTGACGAGTAGACATCTAAACCTCCTTTGACACTACTTGGTCCATCTTTCCGTGGAAAACTCCTCAAAAGAAACACCAATCTTCCATGAACTCTACATTGGGTAGTTTCTTTCCTTTGTCGCAGCTATAGGCCTTCCTGTATCTTCACCTCCCTTCCGGCCTCATTTTTGGCTTATTCTTCCAGCAAGTTTTGTTTCACATCGACCAAGTGCCTGTGCATTGTTTCAAGGGCAGCTCCCTTAGCTACTGCAACGCGAAACTGTCTACCAAATTTCTCTAATTATCATACCGCGCACAAAAATTGTGTCAACCGCAAGAGGTAGATGTGTCAGGGCATTGTTACCAGGGTGATCCTTTGCAGGGAATAAAGCGGTTTGCTAAAGTAGCCGGTATCCCAAACCTGGGGGTATGGTAAGCCAGAATTAATGACATATCCCTGTATCGTATCGCTGTTTTGTTGGGATTCAGTACTTCTTGCAAGATGCCCCAGGCTCAGCCCCTGAGAAAAAAGCAGGTGCATCCATGTCTCTCGGACCATAGAACTTTGACTTTACATCACTCAAAATCCCTTGAGTCATATCCTTTTGAACAAGAGATATGGTACTTCCACCAAATCCTGCGCCAGTCAGTCTTGAGCCAAATACACCCGGTCTGGATCGAAGCCAATCGGTAAGTTCATCGAGTTCAGGACAGGAGACTTCATAGTCCCTCACAAGGGACTCATGGGAAGAATTTAAGAGTTCGCCAAAACGCTTTGCATCCCCTTTACGCAGAGCATCCACTGCCTGAATAACTCGCTCCTGCTCTGTAATAACATGGCGGGCCCGGCGAAAGAGAATGTCGCTGAGGCTATTATGCACCTTGTTTAGAACAGCTATTGGAACCGAACATAGGTTATCATAATTCTTTCCTGAAGTGCTGCAAATTCTTTCCAATGCTTCTTGGCACTCGGAGCGACGCTCGTTGTATCGGGATACGGAGAGTCCTCGATAAACTCCACTGTGTGCTATAAGGAATTTTGCGTCATTGGAAAAACTGATAGGAATAGATTCTGTCCTGACGGTTGCGCAGTTCAGCTTCAGGGCGCATCCGTCCTCTGCACATGCTGATATGGCTTGATCCATAAGTCCGCACCTTACCCCTGTGAAATTGTTCTCAGCACGCTGAGAAAGGAGCGCAATTTGGAGCCTGGTGTGGTTTGTTTTGAGTAGATTATGAACAAACCATGCCGAAGCCACCTCCATTGCCGCACTAGAGCTTAGGCCAGAACCAACCGGCACATCGCCGTCGTAGAGTGCATCAAACCCGGGAACTTCTAATCCCTCTTTTTCAAACTCATGAACAACCCCGAAAACGTAGTTAACCCAACCTGGTTCGTCCAAAGGATCTTTGGGCAATGTTCTATC
>JAUWAK010000063.1 GCA_030602105.1 Candidatus Aerophobota bacterium
TTGGCATGAGCATACGCTCCTTCTACAATTAGATAGTCGCCCCCAAATCCAAATATTTTGTTGGAAGGAAGGGTTTCTATCCATTCAGAGAGGATTCTTCTGGCAGCATAAGGAGAAATCAGGTACATCCAGCAAAGATCCGCATAAACATTAGGAAAGTTCTTGGCCAGGGTAGTAAGCTCTCCGGTATAAGGATAGGAGGCATGGAAGATATCAAACTTAGCTTGAGGGTACTGAATGAAAAGGTTTACCAGATGGGTAGGATTAGTGTTTGTGATGATGTTACCGGTCCCCTCTTGAAGACCGGTATGAATCTGAATGGGAAGTTTTGCCCCTATCGCCCGCTGAATAACGGCATGCATAAGAAAATCCTGTAGGGGTTTCGCTTCCCTCCAGGAGATTCCCTCCCCCAGGTGACTAAATATACGATTGAATACCTTCTCAGCCTCGTGTCTCGCAGTTTTTTCATAGTGGACAGTTCGATGGTAAGCCAAGGCACTTTTCACACCCACTATCCCCTCCTTTATTCTCGCCTCGAAGGACAAATCCAGAACCTTTAGTAGATCATCCAGGGTGTGTATGCTCATGTCATATTCCCTTTCCAGTTTCCTTATCTGCTTGAGGTTCCAAATACCTACCAGTCCGTCAAATACACCCACTGGTTTTAGAATATCAAGGCCCAGGGGTGGGATTCTCATGTCAAGTTTTTGGTCGATACGGTCCAAACTACCCTCTATTCTGGAAGGAGGGGCAGAAATTCTACCCTCGCCAGGAAAACAAAGTATGCAGCATTCTATATTGGCTTTGTCCTTCAGTATCTGAGCGTACCAGCCTTTTTTGTTTGAGGAGGCTATCCTCTCAGAAAGAATTCTGTAGGTCTTCTCGTTTATATCATCTACTCCAAATATATCCTGAGCTATTATCTTAAGAGCCATACAGTAGGCCGTATTCTTAACTCTCAGCCAGTATGGCTGAAACTTTTTCCACTTCTCCTGTAACGGAAGCTGGCTCAACCGTACCTCTTCCAGTAGGGAATGAGGCATTCCCGCGGAAATGAGATCCGAGGAAGCGTAGTGAGGAAAAAGATGGAAAACATCAAGGGAGAGAGACAATCGCTCTTCTTCAAGAATAAAATGTTCGTGAGTATCTACCAGAGATATTTTCTCTATTTCCTCCCGCAGCTCTTCAAATAAACCTTTCTCCATTTGGCTATCTCCTTATCGGAACATTATCTACAACCCTTTGGGAGCTCCCTTCATTTTACCTAAAATCTCAAGGTTTGTCACGCAGAAGTCGTTTTCCACTTTGATGTCTCTAGAGCTTGCCCTTAATTAAGCTTGCTGGGAAAAATCATATGAAGTTTTGGGGAAGCTCCTGTATCGAGATGTTGGTTGGCCCATAGAAAAGAGACCTTGAGGAGAAATTCTGTCTTCAAAGACGCTCTGCCCAAACACTGAGTAATCTCTCAATCCGGTAGGGAATGAGAGGATTGGCTACCGAAGGAGAACGAGAGCAGAGGTTGACATTCGCCAATTTTTTTGTAGTATAATAAGCAATAATTATGAGGAATAATTGAGCCCACCAATGAGGGTGAAGTTCGTTATTTTCGATAGAGAATACCATCTCAAGGCAAAGGAAGGAGAAGAATACCTTAAGATTGTAGCTTCGTATGTGGATGGGAAAATCAAGAAAATTGCTTCCTCCACCAATGAAAAGGGGAGGGAGCAAATTAGTATTTTGGCGTGCCTGAATATCGCGGATGAACTTCATAAGATAAAGGAAAAGAACCGAAGGGCCCGGGAAAAGATCCAACAGCTCATGGAAAGAATAGAAAAAGAAACTCAATGAACTGGCTTGACGTCATTTGCCTAGCCATAGTCATCTTGTTTGTCATAAGAGGTGCAATAAGAGGCCTGTTCAGAGAAGCCTTTGGACTGATAGGTATCCTCGTCGGTCTCATTGTAGCCATAAATAGGTATGAAGTGCTGGGTGGGTTTATCTCGGGGGAATTCGAGAGCATCCCTCCCAAAATTGCCAATCTGGTAAGTTTTGCGTTTATCTTTGTGGCCATTGCCTTAATCTTTGGATTAGCAGGGATGATCCTGCACAAGATGGCTAAGTTCTCTCTGGTCAGAGGTTTGGACCGGGCAGGAGGATTTTTGCTGGGAGCGGGGGAGGGTATTCTGCTCTGTAGCGTAATTCTTATCTTACTGAGCATATCCCCTGTTTCTGAGAACGCGAGCAAATGGACGGAAGGATCCACTTTCAGTCCTCACCTCAGCAAGGTGGGACCTTTTGTTTATGACAGTGTCATTTCAGTTACGCCCGGCAAAGCCAAGAAGTTTATGCAAAAACTGGGAAAGATTGAAAGGTCCTTACCTCAGAAGAGATGAGAACTCGAAGAGGGTCGCGGAAAGGGTCTTGATGCCCCGTATGTTTGATCGCCTGTTACAGGAAGAGCTCGAGGAAAGATCCCTCTCCCCGTGGGCCAATAAAAGCAGAGAAAGCAAGGGTCGCAAGAATAAAGAGCAGCCCTGCCCCCTAAGAACTGAGTTCCAGAGAGATAGAGATAGGATAATTCATTCTAAAGCCTTTCGCCGTCTTAAGCACAAGACCCAGGTGTTCATCGCTCCCTTTGGTGACCACTATCGGACGCGACTAACCCACACCCTGGAGGTAGGTCAGATTGCCCGAACAATTGCCCGCAACCTACGCTTAAATGAAGATTTAGTCGAAGCTATCGCCCTTGGTCACGACCTGGGGCACACCCCTTTTGGTCATACCGGAGAAGATGCGCTCAATGAGGTTCACAGTGGGGGCTTTAGGCACAATGAACAAAGCCTGAGAGTGGTGGAGGAGCTGGAGGGTAACGGGAATTTGAACCTCACCTGGGAAGTTAAGGACGGCATCTTAAACCACTCCCTGGACAAAGAGAAAATTCTTGATCCGGAAACCAAAAGTCACCCCCATACTCTGGAAGGAGAAGTGGTAAGGGTGGCTGATTCTGTAGCCTATGTTAATCATGATATCGACGATGCTGTCCGAGCAGGAATAATAAAGGAAAGCGATTTGCCAGGGAGATCTCTTGAAACTCTGGGAAGAACTCACCGGAAGAGAATTGATACACTGGTTCAAGATATGGTCAGAAAAAGCTGGGATAAACCTCACATGGAGATGAGTCAAGAGATCCTGGCCAGCTTCAACGAGCTCAGGGATTTCATGTATGGAGAAGTTTACTCAAGCGGGATCTTGCAGGTACAAAGAAAGAATGCCTATCGAATAGTGACCGACCTGTATAGATTCTATCTGGAAAGTCCAAATAGTTTGCGAGATGCTCCAAGAAAAGATGCCTCAAGTGGGGAAATAGGAAGAGTAGCGGTAGACTATATTGCTGGAATGACAGATCAATACGCCCTTAACATTTACACGGATAAATTTCTGCCTAAGGTGTGGGGCTAAATGAGCGTATTTGTTCCTGAGGAAGTGATCGATAGGATTACTGAACGAGCGGATATTGTAGAGATAATTTCTGAATATCTTCCTTTGAAAAAGGCGGGCAAGAACTACAAAGCTCTGTGTCCTTTTCATCAAGAGAGGACCCCCTCTTTCATGGTATCACCCCAGAAGCAGCTTTTCCACTGTTTTGGCTGCGGGGTGGGAGGAAGTGTCTTCAGCTTCCTTATGAAGTGGGAGAAAATCACCTTTCCCGAGGCCATTAGAAACCTGGGAGAGAAAGTAGGAATACCGGTAAACTTCTCGGCTGAAGAGGAGCGGGCCAGTGGCTATAAGGAAGAGCT
This sequence comes from Candidatus Aerophobota bacterium, assembly GCA_030602105.1. Taxonomy (GTDB): domain Bacteria; phylum Aerophobota; class Aerophobia; order Aerophobales; family AE-B3A; genus SOJT01. The sequence continues at coordinate 3,798 of JAUWAK010000063.1, forward strand.
TTACCGGATTAATGAGCTGGTGGCGGAAATCTTTCAGGAAGAGCTAAAGAGAAATGCATCGGCCAAGGCTTACCTCAAGGAGCGCGGGTTTGATGAGAAGACGGTGGCAACATTCAAGATAGGTTTCGCTCCTTCTTCAAAAGAGTTTCTCCAGGCCTGCCGAAAGAGAGATCTTTCCCGGGAAAAATTGCAAGAGTTGGGTCTCCTCTTTACCTCCGATAAAGGAACTCGTGCCTATTTTCGCTACCGAATTATCTTTCCCATCTTCACATCCAGAGGAAGGGTCTGTGGTTTTGGAGGCAGAGTTATTGACGACTCCATGCCCAAATATCTTAACTCTTCTGAGTCCCCTACTTTCGACAAGGGGAAAACTCTGTACGGGTTGAACTTTAGCAAGGAGGCCATAAGGCGGGAAAATGAGGCCATCCTGGTGGAAGGTTATACCGATCTCATATACCTTCATCAGGTGGGAATAAGAAATGTTGTAGCCTCCCTGGGTACCTCCCTCACTCCCTGGCAGGCCCGTACCATCAAACGCCATACTGATCAGGCTTTCATCGCTTATGATCAGGATAAGGCAGGAGTTGCTGCCACTTTGAGGGGAATTGACCTTCTCCTGGAAGCTGACCTTAGAATAAGGGTGATTCCACTTCCCCGAGGGAAAGATCCGGCAGATCTTGTCAAAAAGGGCACGGACCTTTTCCTGGAAAAGAAAGCTGAGGCCACACCGTACTTCGACTACCGCCTGAAACTGGAGACGGAAAAAAGACCCTCGCTCGATCTGGAGGACAAGATAGAAATTGTAAAGGCGCTTTTCCCCACACTGGGCAAAAACAAAGATGTGGTCAGAATTCGGGGTTTTATTAAGAAATTGTCTCAGCGCCTGGACCTGGATGAGGAATCGATAGGAGCAGAGTTTGAGAAGTTCAAAAGGGATGGTGAAAGACGCCTTTTCCGCAGGCACCTTTCCTTGAGGAAAAGGGATGACCGGGAAGAAATGGAGAAAACGTTGCTTCAGCTTATGTTGGACGACGAGAAAATGATAGGGATAGTAGAAAAGAAACGGGGCTCTCATCTTTTTCGGAACCCCTCTTACCGCTTGGTGGCCGAGAAACTGATAGACTCATCAAAAGAGGGGGCAGCAGGCTCAGCAAGGCTGGCAGACCAGCTAGAGAAAGAGAACCTATCTTCCCTCATCTCATCCGTGTCTTTGTCAAAGCCCTGCTGGAAGGAGGACTCCAAAGAAAAAATGGTCAGGGATTATATCAGATCCCTGGAGAGAAACAACAACCAGAGAAAGATCGATGAATTAAGAGAAAAAATTAAGACGACGGAGAACAAAGAGGAAGAAAAAATTAAGACGACGGAGAACAAAGGAGAGGAAAAAAAGGTCGGAAAGTGGCTTGAGGAATTGACAAGCTTAAAGAAACAAATCATATCGAGGTAGTGTTATGAAGAAGGGAACAAAAAGAGCCTTGACCAAAGGGGAAAGGACCAGATCCATGTCCAAGCAGATGGAAGAGGCATTGGAGAATCAGACTTCCGACTCGGACGAAATACATGATGCCTTGAACCTTGTGAGTGAAGAAGAAATGGAGATGGTCAAAAAAGAGACAGCACAAGTGGAGACTTCACCGTCTTTGAATCTGGACACAAGTGACGGAATTGGCAGATACCTGCAGGAAATTGGAAGGACGCCCCTTCTTTCCCCCTATGAGGAAAGGGAGTATGGAAAAAAGATAAGAGAAAACAGAAGAATTCTTCGGGGAAAGATTACGGAAATGGCTGGGCTGGCTGAGAAAAATGCTAGTCTGCTTTCCTTTGCTAAAAACCAAGGAATAAGTGAAGAAGACCTTCGAGGGATAACCAAGAAATTCAGAAAGGTAAAGAAGCTAACCAACCTTGTGGTTAGCTTAACTGAGAGAGAAAGTGGACATCTTGACCTAACCGAAGATATGAAAAGATTTCTGAAATTGCGGGGGGAGGTTAAACAGGCTCACTACGGCTATGAGAAGTGCCGAGACAAGATGATCAAGGCCAACTTGAGATTAGTGGTGAGCTTCGCCAAAAAATACACAGGAAGGGGAGTTCCCTTCCTGGATCTCATCCAGGAGGGAAATATTGGTCTTTCCAGAGCGGTGGACAAATTTGATTATAGAAAGGGAAATCGCTTTAGCACCTACGCCAGCTGGTGGATAAGACAATCCTTATCCAGAGCCATCTCCGATCAATCCCGTACCATTAGAGTTCCCATTCACATCACAGAGCTGATAAAGAAAGTGAATAGGGTACATCAGGAACTGGAACAAGAATTCGGTCAGCCTCCCACCCCCAGGGATATTGCTGAGAGATCCGGACTCTCTCTAGAAAAAGTGGAGAGAGCCCAACGGGTAATTACCAGATCCACCTCCATGGATATGCCTATTGGGGAGGATGAGGATAGTCAACTTATCGAATTCATAGAAAACGAAAAGGCTGTTTGCCCCTTTGAGGAAGTGAACCTTCGCCACTTAAAAAGAGAAATAGAACATCTAATCCAACAGGTTAAAGACACCAGGGAGCGTCAGATCTTGAAGCTTCGCTTTGGCACAGAGGATGGATGGGACTGCACCTTACAGGAAATAGGGGAAAAATACGGGGTAACCAGGGAAAGAATAAGACAGATTGAGGCAAAAGTTCTGGATCAGCTCCGGGAGATAGCTAGAGAGAGAATGTTGGAGCAATACCTGGACTGATGAGGGCCCATAGCTCAGTCGGTAGAGCAACGGACTCATAATCCGTGCGTCGGAGGTTCGAGTCCTCCTGGGCCCACCTGGGCGGGTAGCTCAGTCGGGAGAGCGCTGCCTTCACGCGGCAGAGGTCACGGGTTCGAGCCCTGTTCCGCCCACCAAG
>JAUWAK010000157.1 GCA_030602105.1 Candidatus Aerophobota bacterium
AGCCTGCGTTTATGCAAGTAGTGTCTCTTTCGAGAACTGTGGGTTGTCCATAGCCCACGGCTATCAGGTTGGGTTTACCGGCTTGAAGGAGACTCAACAATATCTTCACGGGGAAATCGTTGGTTTCTCCACCCTTGCCCAGATTATTCTAGAAAAGCAGCCGAGGGAAGTAGTGGACAAGGTATTTGGCTTTTGTCATTTGGTGGGTCTGCCGTTGAGGCTAGCTGATATCGGCTTGAAAGATGCATCCCGCGAGCTGCTGATGAAGATAATTGAGGATTCCTGCGCCAAAATCGAATGGCTTCACAATGAGCCATTTCCTGTCAGTAACGAAATGCTCTATCAGGCGCTGATTACAGCAGATAGAATGGGCTCAAAGCTCTTGAAGAGACAGCATTAGTGAGGTAATAGGTTCTTGCCGGATGGTTCTAATTTCTCTGAGGTATAGACAGGGCGGTGCTCTGGGATATCCATTCATGGCTAACTCCCATGATCGAAATTATCCATAATCCCTCCTTCTTTACATACGGGATCTAAAATGACTTCCCTGACTTCCTCGACCACGCTTTCTTCATCTTTGCTCAGCTAGGTAATTATGTTAGGTTCTGTCAACTTCTGGATTAAATCAAAACACCATAACTAATATTGGAGGTATGTATGAGAGCTGTTGTGAAGAAGAGCAAAGGAGTAGGATTTATTAGTCTAGAGGAGGTCGAAAAACCTCGTATCAGCCCAGACGAAGTTTTGATAAAGGTGAAGGCCGCAGGAGTCTGTGGCACAGATATTCACATCTATCATGATGAGCATCCCTACTGGCCACCGGTTATTCTGGGACACGAGTTCTCGGGTGAGATTGTTGAGGTGGGAACGAGGGCAAAAAGCTGGAAGGTGGGGGAAAGGGTTGTTTCTGAGGCGAGCACCCGGACTTGTGGGGTTTGTGAGTTATGCAGGAGTGGCGACTATCAGATGTGTCCGGAAAAAAGAGCACCGGGATGGGGAATAGATGGTGCCTTTACTGAATATATAAAGATGCCCGCTGTTCTTTTGCACCGGATTCCCGAGAGTGTCTCCTTTGAGGAAGCGGCACTGACAGAACCAACCGCAGTAACTGTTCATGCTCTTTTGGAAAGATCTTTGATAGAACCAGAAGCTTTTACTGTTGTCCAGGGCTGCGGGCCCATAGGTCTTCTGGCAGCCCAGCTGGCTAAGAGCATGGGTGCATCCCGGGTGATGATAACCGGCATATCCCAAGATGTTCCCCTCAGGCTTAAGCTGGCTAAAGACTTGGCAATTGACTATGTGGTGAATGTAGACGAGGAGGATGTGGTGGCCAAGGTGAAAGAGCTCACAGGAGGACAGGGGGCGGATCTCATCGTAGAAGCTTCGGGGAAAGAGAAAGCTATCAATCAGTCACTAGAGATGATAAGGAGACAGGGGCTAATCAACGTTCTTGGCATAACCGGTAAGGAGAGGATCAATCTTGGATGGGACAGGGCCGTTTTTGCATCAATTACGGTAAGTTTTAGTTTCAGCTCTAATTATTTAAGCTGGGAAAGAGCCCTTTCTATGATTGCAGAGGGAAAAATCAAGGTCAAGCCCCTCATAACGGCTGAATTTCCTCTTGAGGACTGGCAGAATGCCTTCAGCCAGGCAGAGGCAGGGCAAGCTGTAAAAGCATTGCTAGTTCCCTAGGCCGGACATCCTAAGATATTCTGTGGGGCTGCTCAAAGCAATTCATAGAATAAACGGAGGTACATGTCTCAGAAATATATTCTGGCCGTTGATGAAGGTACCACGGGCACAAGAGCCGCACTGCTTAACCGAGAAGGGGAAATCATAGCTATGTTTTATCGGGAGTTTACGCAATACTTCCCTCGAGCAGGTTGGGTTGAGCACGATCCCGAGGAGATTTGGCAGGTTACCATTCAAGTTGTTGAGCGAGTCTTATCAAAGGCTAAGGTTAGCGCTGCTGACATAGCTGCTATAGGTATCACTAACCAGCGGGAAACAACAGTGCTGTGGGAGAAGGACACCGGAAGACCTGTGTACAGGGCAATTGTCTGGCAATGCAGAAGAACTCGCCCCTTATGTGATGAGCTAAAGGCTGATGGCTTGCAAGAAACCGTTAAGGATAAAACAGGGCTCATTATAGATCCTTATTTTTCGGCAACAAAAATAAAGTGGATTCTGGATAATGTTCCAAAGGTTAGGGAAGGTGCAAAAAGGGGTAAGGTTCTCTTTGGTACGGTGGACAGTTGGCTGGTCTGGAAACTCACTGGAGGCAAATCACATCTTACGGACTATACCAACGCTTCCCGAACCATGCTCTTTAACATTCATAGTTTTGAATGGGATAAGGAGCTAACCGATATTTTTGATGTTCCCGAAGAGGTTCTTCCCCAGGTAAGACCTTCCAGGGACATTTATGGATACACTGAAGAAAGTGAAGTTCTTCCGAGGGGTATTCCCATTGCTGGAATCTTGGGTGATCAACAGGCGGCCCTTTTTGGACAGGCCTGTTTTTACCCCGGAACGGCCAAAAATACCTATGGCACAGGATGTTTCCTTCTCATTAATACGGGAGAGAAGGCGGTTAACTCTTC
>JAUWAK010000122.1 GCA_030602105.1 Candidatus Aerophobota bacterium
GTGAGGGCTGCTTTCTCCTCCCGTCGCCGCATGATCGTCAATGCTTTGTGCGGGGGACTCAAGCGGGAAAAAGATTTTGTCAGGAAAAAACTGGGGGAGGCAGGAATCGATGAGAGGCTTCGGGCTGAAGATTTACCTCTCGAGGATTTCCGGAAACTCAGCCGGGTCTTGAGCGAGGAACTCTGTGTCAAGAAAGATTCCTAGAACTTCCAAGGATAAGAGATTGCCCATAGCCACCATAGAATGGGAAAATGGAAAAGTCAAGATCATTGACCAGACCAAGCTCCCTCACAAGCTTGTTCGTATTTACTGTCCGGATGTGAAAACCCTAAGAGAGGCCATTTCTTCTCTTAAGGTGAGAGGTGCACCTGCCCTAGGTATCGCTGGAGCGTTTGGAGTAGTCCTGGGAATTCAGAACTCGTCCACCACTGATTTTCCGACTTTTGCAAGGGAACTAGAGGAAGTCATTGACTACCTTGGCTCCTCCAGGCCTACGGCGGTGAATCTCTTTTGGGCTTTAAGGAGAATGAGAGACTGTGCAGAAAAGAATAAGGACCGGGAGATACCCCAGGTCAAAAGGGCTCTGGAAGAGGAAGCTCTTCAGATTATGGAAGAGGATAGGATTCGCAGCCGCCAAATGGCAAAAAAGGGAGCTTCTCTTCTTAAGGATGGAGACAGAATCCTTACCCATTGCAACGCCGGAGCACTGGCCACCGCTGATTACGGCACAGCGCTGGGAGTTATCTATCGGGCCAAAGAAGAAGGGAAGAAAGTCACGGTTTACGCGGATGAGACCCGTCCTCTTCTCCAGGGAGCTAGATTGACCACATGGGAACTACTGCAGGGGGGAGTGGAAGTCACGCTCATCTGTGACAACATGGCAGGGGATCTCATGCAGCGAGGGAAGATAGATAAAGTCCTGGTAGGAGCAGATAGAGTAGCCGCCAATGGTGACGTTGCCAACAAGATAGGAACCTATACCCTGGCTGTACTGGCCAAGGAAAACGAGATTCCCTTCTATGTAGTATGCCCTATTTCCAGTATTGACCTCCAGATTCTTTCAGGCAACATGATTCCTATTGAAGAAAGAGATTCCCGGGAGGTCACGCACTTTGCGAGAAAAAGAGTTGCCCCGAATGGAGTAAAGGTTTATAATCCCGCTTTTGATATCACTCCTGCCCACTACATCACGGCCATAATCACAGAGAGGCAAATTTTCAGGCCTCCCTACAAAGAAATTCTGGGGGAACTCAAAAAATGAAAGGAACTATTGACAGGCAACAGGTAAGATATATTGCCCATCTGGCTCGACTTGAGTTAAGTGAGGAGGAAGAGGAAAAATTCACCCGGCAACTGGGAGAAATCCTGGCCTGGGTAGATAAGCTAAAAGAGCTGGATACCAGCAAGCTCCTTTTTACTGCCCATGTCCTTCCTCTCACCAACGTGTTTCGGGAAGATGAACTTAGAGAGTCCCTATCAGAAAGAGAGGCTCTCTTGAATGCTCCTCGAAAGAAAAGGTCCCACTTTCAGGTACCTAAAGTCCTAGGTGATTAATACACCTTGCCTCTCCACAAGCTTCTTGCCAAAAAGATCAGGAAAGCTAGCCCGCAGTTATACAAAGCAGTAAGAAGGACCAGATAGGTTAACCTACCAATAACAAGAGAGGACAAACGGAAGAGGAAAGACAGCAAAGAGAGGGTGAATCCATCCAAAAGAGAACAGACCCCCATAGTCACGAGAAGAAGAACCACATTTCCCTGATAGACCCTCTCCCGAATCTCCCCGCTAAGATACCCTATCAAGCTGAGACTAAAAGCATTTAGGCCCAACAGCGGGGAAAAGAATATGTCATTGATGAGGCCAATAGCAAAGCCAACTAGAAGTCCCTCTTTCCAGCCCCTTTCCCATCCCCAGAGGACCACCAGGATGAGAAGGAAATCCGGCCTTCCCCATTTCCCCCCTCCCCCTACCACAGCCACCTGGATGACGAAGGCAACCGTAGCTAAAATGGCAAAAACAGCTAACTTTTTCATTCTTTAATGACGAAAAGTTCCTCCAATCTCCCGAAATTCACCGTTGGGGTAACCTCCACCTCTAGGAACAACCGATGAGGATTCTCCCTTATATGGGAGATGGTTCCTACCAGGACACCCTTGGGAAAAAAGCCTCCCACCCCCGAGGTTACCACCTCATCGCCAACCTCGATGGGGGCCTTCTTCAGAAGGTACTGGAGCTCACATACCCCCTCCAGCCCCTTTCCTTTGAGAATTGCCAGATCTCTGGTTCTTTGGTCTATCACCCCTACTTTACTTCGCTCATCCAGGATAGTCAGAACTTTGGATTGATGGGGATAAATCTCGACTATCCTGCCCACCAAACCCTCAGCGTTGACCACCACCATATTCCTCTTCATTCCTTCCTTCTCTCCTTTGCTAATAAAGACAACTTTGAAGAAACTACGAGGAGGGTAGGCAGTGACCTCTGCAGGCAGAAGCTGGTGGGTACGCTCCTGCTTGAAACCCAGCATTTTTTTTAGACGCTGGTTGGAGGCGATAATCTCCTGGTAGTAGCTTTTCTCCCGGAATTTCAACTCACCTAGCTCTCTTTTGAGCAGGCGATTCTCCTCCCGAAGCTTCTCATTTTCCTGGAGGCTCCCTGAAAGTTCGGTGAACCAACTCTGAAGGTGAAGCCTGGCTGAGTGCAGGCCGCCAACAGGCAGATAGATCTTCTCTCTAACAGTCCGGGTCGAAAGTCCTCCTTCGAAGCCTGAAACCACCATTAAAACAAAAGATAGGATAAGAAATCCTATCAAATAAGCCATCTTGAAATGGACCTTCAACTTTGACCTTCCCTGGCTCTAACAAAGCCCCTTTTCGGCCTTTTGGGCGAGATAGAGCCTTGTTTATCTGAAAGCGGACACTTTTTATTTTGATAATCAGGAAGCGAAGGCGGCTGCTTTTCCTAGAGGAAAAGGCACTCCCAGGCGTACCTATACTGATGCACAAGAAGGAAAGGTTAGTGTTTTGATGACGGAGCTATCTCCACTGCAGATAAAAGGTGCCGATCTTCCAGGAGCTTCCCTACCCCCATAACCACACAAAGCAGAGGCTCATCAGCCAAAAAAACCGAAAGTCCGGTTCTCTGGGATAGATACTTATCCAGCCCTCTAAGACAGGCGCCTCCCCCGGTGAGACATATTCCTCTTTCCATGATATCCCCGGAGAGTTCCGGCGGGCTCTCTTCTAAAGTGGCCTCGATCATCTCACAAATGGTGTCCACAACTGGAGAAAAAATACTGGTTACCTCCTCCGAATCAATCTCTATCTCGTGAGGGAAGCCAGTATTCAGATCCCTGCCCCTTACCTTCATCTTCTCATTCTGGGCAGGCACACAGACACAGCCTATTTCTATCTTTATTCGCTCCGCCATTTGTTCTCCAACAACCAAGCTATGATGATCCCTAAGGTGCCGTATCACCGCCTGATCCAT
>JAUWAK010000080.1 GCA_030602105.1 Candidatus Aerophobota bacterium
AAGCATTACAGAGACTATGAGTGCCCGACTGTAATTCTTAATGGCAAAATCGTAGGAGCGCGGTATCTGAAAAACTGTCTGTCTCCCGGATTCATCAACCCCTGTCTTTCTCCTATTTGCGTAGAACTCCCAGATCTCTCGCAGGCCAAGGGGGTATAAGCCAACAATAGCAGGATTCTTGAGTCCTTTCCACAAATCATAATCTAAGGGAATATTTCCAAGAGCTAGCTTCACACAGGGGTTTTGATTCTTGTCCACGGCATATTTTACTCCCTCCCTCTTCCACTGAAATTCAGGTTCGTCTTGTAGCTCTATTATTTTTTCGCCAAATAAATGTCTGAGGCTCTTAACTGTAGCATCTATTCCCATCCTGGATCTCCTTTTTGAATTGAGCTTTCTCTTATCTATTCTTGATTGCCCTTCCGATCTATCGTCTTCTCAATTCCTATTTCTGTGTCGCTTGTGCTGATAGGAACGTTCACCGCGTTTCTTATTTCTCGCCCCTCAAGGGCATCTATGACCTGAGAAGCTATATCTACCGCTACTCTTCTTTGCGCTTCTTCCGTGGAGGCCCCCAGATGGGGAGTAAGAACTACTGAATCTAGCTCCACTAAGGGACTACTAAATGGCTTCTCTTTCTCAAAAACATCTAGAGCGGCTCCCTTGAGCTTTCCTTCCTTAAGAGCTCTGTAGAGAGCTTCCTCATCAATAATTCCTCCCCTGGCACAATTGATAATTCTGGCCCCTTCCTTCATCAGGGAAATTTCCCTTTCTCCGATTAGATTTCTGGTCTGGGGTGTAAGGGGAGTGTGGAGGCTGAGATAGTCCACCTGAGGAAGGAGCTGTTCCAGGTTAAAAAGACCAATTCCCAACTCTTGGACCCTCTGTTTGCTTATTAAAGGATCACAGGCTATCACCTTCATCTCAAGCCCCTGGGCTCTTCTAGCTACCTCACTCCCAACTCTGCCCAGCCCCACGATACCCAGGGTTTTTCCATAGACCTCGGTTCCCTGGAACTTCTTTCTATCCCACCTGCCTTCTTTGAGAGAAGCATTGGCCTGGGGAATGTTGCGCGAAAGAGCCAGGATCATAGAGATGGTATGCTCCGCAGCGGAAACGGTGTTCCCCCCAGGAGTATTCATCACCACTATACCTTTCCTGGTAGCTGCCTCTATGTCCACGTTGTCCAGGCCAACTCCTGCTCTTCCAATTACCTTCAAGCGGGAGGCTGCGTTTATTACTGAGTCTGTAACCTTGGTCTCGCTCCTTATTATGAGAGCATCATATTCTGGAATGCTGCTGATGAGGTCTTCTTCACACATTCCGAATTTCTGTGTTGCCTCGAAAGTCCTCTTTTCCCTTAGCCTGTTGATCCCTTCCTCGTCCAGGGGCTCAGCAATGAGAATTTTCCACTTCACCTACCTTTTTACCTCCAGAATTCAGCGAACTTGAGGACTATGAGAGCCGGCGTCCTCCTAAGATTTCCTGAGCCGCTTTCAGTCCCCTGCCCAATTGTACAGGATAGCCTAGTTCAAGGAGGCTCATCTCCAGAGCAGAGATAACCACAATTATATCGGAGGCATCCATCCAGCCCAAGTGAGCAATTCTGATAATCTTGCCCGAGAGCGAGCCTTGTCCTCCAGCAACCTGCACACCGAATCTTGCCTGCATTAGCTCTCTTAGCTTCTCCCCATTAATCTTGGAAGGGAGAACTACAGAGGTAAGCACATTGGAAGGAGAGTCGCCCAAAATCTCGAGATTGATAGCCAAAACTGCCTTGCGTGTGGCTTGAGCTAGCCTAGAGTGCCGCTTTGCTACTTTTTCCAGTCCCTCTTTTTCTATGAGTCTCAAAGAATCCCTCAGAGCAACAACCAGGGAAATGGCGGGAGTATAAGGTGTTTGTAACTTGGCCAAATCATTTCTTGCTTTCTTAAAGTCCCAGTAGTACTTAGGAGAGGTCGAGTTTTCCACTAGCTTCCAGGCTTTTTCCGAGATGGTAATGAAGGCTAGTCCCGGGGGAGTCACCAAAGCCTTCTGGGAGCTTGCGATGACAACGTCTACTCCCCACCCGTCAGTGCAAAGAGGCTGGGCGCAAAGCCCGCTTATCGCATCTACCACTAGCACTGCTCCAGTTTCACTCAGAATCTTTCCCAGAGCTTCAATGTCGTAGAGAGTGCCTGTAGAGGTCTCCACCAGTTGAGTCAGGACAGCCTTTATTTTGGGCCTCTTTTGTATCTTATTTCCTACCTTAGCCGGATCGAGTGCTCTTCCCCACCCAATATCCAGCGGTACTGCTTTCATGCCAAAAGCCTGTGCTATTTCTGCCCACCTCTCTCCGAATTTTCCTCCCCTGACTACTAGAACCTCATCTCCCGGCGAGAAGAGATTAGCCACCGCAGCTTCCATGGCTCCCGTTCCGGAAGAGGTGAAGAGAAGAACTTCGTTATCTGTTCGGAAGACATACTTAAGTCTCTCTTCAACTTCTTCCAGAATCCGTTTGAACTCACCTGTCCGATGATGAATGATTTCCCTGGCTTGACTGAGTCTGACTTCCTCCGGAAGCGGTGTAGGTCCAGGAGTGAATAGTCTCCGTTTCAACTCCTCCTCCATCCATTGTTGTATCTCATATTTCTTTTCAGCAAAGCTATCCCAAAGTTTCCCCTATCTATTCCTGTAATTCAAATGAACCACCACAGAGGGTCTTGACAGACTTAGCCACGGCGCGAATCAAACACCGTTTCCTGGTGCTATCAAAGGGATTTCCTTCTACGGGCATATGATACAATCAAAGCTGAAAAGGAACCCTTCGAATGTCTTCCAGGTCCTATACGGGAGCTACACTGTGCCTAAGCTTCTTTCACCTCAGGTAATAGCTTCAGTGCTTCCTCGATTTTTTCCTGTGGATATTCGTAATCCTTGAGCTTGCCTTCAAAATAAGCCTGGTAAGCTCCCAGGTCAAAGAAACCGTGACCAGAGTGGTTGAAGACGATAACCTTACCGGGCTTAGCGTCTTTTGCTTCGTCGATTACTGCTTTGGTAGCATGAGCAGTTTCCGGAGCCGGCAGGAATCCCTCGGTTCGGGTGAACAGCAAAGCTGCCTCGAACACCTCACGTTGATGATAGGCTCTGGCTTCGACCAGTCCCAGATTCACCAGATGGCAAAGAATTGGAGCGTCACCATGATACCGCAGTCCACCTGCATGAATAGGCGGAGGGATAAAGCTATGGCCCAGAGTGAACATCTTAAGTATAGGTGCCATGCCGGCTGTGTCCCCGTAGTCAAACCGATATGGACCTCTGGTAAGGGTGGGACACGCCTTAGGTTCCACGGCTACAAATCTTATATCATCGCCGGAGAGCTTTCGGGGAACGAAAGGGAGAAAAAAGCCGGAGAAGTTACTTCCTCCGCCCACGCAACCAATCATCACATCTGGCTTTTCTCCAATTTTTTCCAGCTGCTTTTCCGTCTCCAAACCTACAATTGTTTGATGCAGCAGGACATGGTTTAGGCAACTACCTATAGAGTATTTGGTGTCATCATGAGTAGCTGCATCCTCCACAGCCTCTGATATGGCCATTCCCAGGCTGCCCGAACACTCCGGATCTTCCTCCAGGATTTTTCTGCCGAAGTTTGTCCTGTTGGAGGGGGAACGAAACATCTCTGCTCCCCAAGTTTGAGCCAGGATTCTGCGGTAGGGTTTTTGCTCATAGCTTATCCTCACCATATAGATGGTGCACTTTATTCCGAACATGCTGCAGCCGTATGCCAGGGCGCTACCCCATTGACCGGCGCCGGTCTCCGTGGCAATCCTCTTCACTCCTGCTGCCTTGTTATAATAAGCTTGAGCAATGGCGGTATTGGGTTTGTGCGAGCCAGGAGGGGAGAAGGATTCGTTCTTGTAGTAGATCCTGGCCGAAGTTCCCAGGGCTTTCTCCAGGCTATAGGCCCTGTACAGAGGGCTCGGACGATAAAGGGCGTAAACCTTTAGTACCTCCTCGGGGATCTCAATCCATCGCTTCGGAGACATTTCCTGCTCAATTAAAGGCATGGGGAAAATCGGCAAAAGATCCTCCGGTTTCACCGGTTCCTTGGTGGCAGGATGTAACACGGGTGGAAGCGGCTTGGGAAGGTCTGCCAGTACATTGTACCAGGCTTTGGGCAGCTCCTTGTCTTCCAGCACGACCTTTCTTTCGGGCATTGTATTCCTCCTTTTTCGTTTTGTCTTTCCATTTGCCTCATCTTTTTCAAGAAGTTCATCCATACAAAAAACCGAGCGGTAGCCCGGTTTCACAAAAACAAGCTCCACTCACCTCCTCTCATCTCAAGCTTGTCTCATCCCTGGGAGCTCAGAGATTGTCTGGCGGTTGTACTTTTCCTTATGCTCTTCAATTTGGGAAAGCCAGACTTCACCCGCGTCCAGTATCCAGCACTCCTCGAAGACTGGCCAAGCCTCGGTGTCTTGAAAACAATTATAGGAATCTTCTTTTTCTTGTCAACCCTACCGATTGTATGATCTAGAAATGGCGGAGAAGTTAAGAAAATTGTGTGAGATGGGAGAGGGTATCGGGCTACATTCTTGCGACTATCTCATCTGTATCTATGTATTTACTCACTAGCTCTTTGGCCTTCTTCACTTTATCCTTATCGCTGGATCTGATTTTCACTCTTCGCTCATGCACCTTCTTGGCAGTGGTATAGGTGTCGTCCTTGGAGATGAGAACCGGGAGGGAACCACTTCTTATCAGTCCCAGGATTTTATCGTGGGGCATGAGTCCTCCGGTAAGAATCATCCCATTCACTTCAAAATCATCTTGAATTTTGGACATATGCCCGGCCATGATGGCCAGGATAATATCCTCCCTATCTCCGGGGACAATGACCAGGCTTTTTGGACGAATAAAACTGAGAGCGTGATAGGGTTCCATAGCCGCCACCAGAATGTTAACTACTCTATTCTCCAGGCGCTCCTCCCCGTGGAGGATCTCTCCGTCGATGGCCTCCCTTATCTGCTCCATGGTGGGATAGGTGAGACATTTCCTGAAGGGAACCACCCCCAACAGCTTGATTCCCTTCCTTTCGAGGCCTTTGTTGGTGATCTCCTTTATCTTCTCATATTTCTCAGGTAGGACTTTGTTAAGGACAACCCCTATTATTTCGGTTCTCTCCTGATCAAAAAGAGCCTTGTTTATCATTATTTCATCGATCGGTCTTCCTATTCCTCCCGTGGAGATGAGGAGGACTTTCGATCCCAGCAGTTTTGCTACCGAGGCATTAGAGAGATCAAATACCGCTCCTACTCCGGCATGACCTGTTCCTTCGATGAGCGTAAGATCCTTTTCCCGGGATACTCTTTCAAAAGCTG
>JAUWAK010000113.1 GCA_030602105.1 Candidatus Aerophobota bacterium
CTAGATAGAGATTACCTTCCCGAAAGTGAAAAATAGCTCCGGCTAGAGCCGTAGGAATAACGATAGCCAGGGAAGTGCCTATGGCTGTCCGCATGGCGAAACCCATGAGGAGAACGAGTGCAGGAACAATGATTACCCCACCACCAATTCCTAATAGTCCACTGAAAAACCCCGCCATTAGTCCAACTGCCAAGTAGCTGATGATCTGTAGCATAAGTGTTTCCTCCTATTCTTCGATGCTCAGTTTGTATCCCCTGGTTTCTAGCCTTCGTCCTCGGTATATCGGTATAATACAAAGGCCAAGGTCTCTCGTCAACATTATCGCTGAGGAATCTCTTCTTACTTGTTCTTGCTAGTTTTGAGGCACATCTTTCCGAAGTGACATTGGGGACATGCTTGCCGTCGAAGACGGGAAGAAGAGGTTCTGAGTGGAGCAAGGGAAGATCGTGCCGAAATACCTCTTGACGGAAGGGAATGGTTTTGGTAAACTCAGGGGACCGGGTTCGGTGGCTATGCTTCTTATGCGTGCAAACGCCAACCAGCAAGATATCTCCCCGGTCGAGGGAGGATATCTCCTTACCTACATTCTTGACCGTTCGTTACAAAAAAGAAGAGCTCAGCGGAGGGATATTTTCGAAAATTTCAGCCAGGCGAATTAAGAGATTCTCAAGATTTTGAAAAAAGATATTCAGACGAAGGAGACCGGGAATGAAGGTTAAACGCCAGCCAGTCATCTGGCTGCAGGGAGCAGGCTGCACGGGATGTTCCATATCCATTATGAATTCCGTTAGTCCCTCTATTAAGAATCTTCTTCTGGACGAAGTGGTTCCGGGCAGTCTCTTGCAGCTAGTTTTTCATCCCACTCTCATGGCGGCCAGTGGTGAAGTCTGTATTGAAGTGATGTTGGACGCTCGGGAAAAGAAAGAAGGTAGCTACATCCTGGTAATGGAGGGCAGTATTCCCACAGCCAGAGGAGGGATCTTTGGCACTGTGGGAGAGAAAAAGGGAGAGCCGGTCACTATTCTTTCCCGCTTTGTTAATCTTGCCCGGGGTTCGCTCGCCATCATTGCCGTGGGAGATTGTGCCGCTTTCGGGGGTATTCCTGCTGCGCGGCCTAATCCCACAGGATGCAAAGGCGCAAAGGATGTGCTGGAGCACGAAAAAATTGACGTTCCCCTCATCAATATCCCTGGATGTCCTCCCCATCCGGATTGGTTTGTGGGTACCGTAGCTCATATTCTACTTTATGGTCTGATGAGTCCCGATGATCTAGATGAGCTGAATCGACCCAAGGCTTTTTACGGACAGCTCATTCACGAGAACTGTCCTCGCCGTCCTTATTTTGACGAGGGCAAATTCGCTCGCCAGTTAGGTGAGGAAGGATGCCTCTATGAGTTGGGATGTAAAGGTCCCTTTACCTATGCTGACTGTCCCCTTCGGCACTGGAATGGCGGTGTCAACTGGGTTATTGGGGCGGGTTCTCCTTGCCTGGGATGTACAGAGCCCTCTTTTCCTGACATAGCAGGGCCTTTCTACAAAAAGATTAGCGATTGGGAAAAATTAAAGCCACCTTTGAAATAGATTCCAGGAGATGAAAATGGAGAAAGTCATCATAGATCCTGTTACCCGGATAGAAGGTCATCTTAGAGTAGAAGTTACGCTGGATGGGGGTAGAGTAAAAGAAGCCAGAACCTCGGGCACTCTTTTCCGGGGATTCGAAATAATCCTTAAGGGGAGAGACCCCAGAGATGCATCTCAAATAACTCAAAGAGTCTGCGGGGTTTGTCCCATTGCTCATGCCACCGCTTCGGTTTTTGCTCTGGATCAGGCCTTTGGTCTCGAGGATAAGATTCCTTCCAACGCCAGGATCATTCGTAACCTCATCCTGGGTTCCAATCTTCTTCAGTCTAATATTCTCCACTTTTATCATCTGGCTGGCCTCGACTTTGTGGATCTCACTCGCTTGGCCAGATATGAAGGCGAAAATGCGAGTCTGAGAACACTGAGGGAATTCCTCGCGGGTGGAAACTCGTCCCCGTTTCTTCCCCGCTACGAGGGGGACTACCGCCTGGGTGATAAGGCTAATGAAGAACTTGCTTCCCACTATCTTCTTGCCCTGGAGGTGAGAAGAAAAGCGCACGAGATGCTGGCCATCTTTGGAGGCAAAATGCCTCACAACGTGGGCACGGTGGCAGGAGGGGTTACGGAGAACCCCACCGTGGACAAAATCAGCTCCTTCCTGTGGAGGGTAAATGAGATCAGACAATTCATCGACAATGTCTATCTTGGCGATGTGATGAGGATAGTGGAGAAATACGAGGACTATCTGGAGATGGGAGCCAGTGGGTGTCAGTTTTTGTCCTACGGGGCTTTCAATCTCGACCGAGATGCGATTGATAAGACCAGGGGAAGCCGTCTTTATGAACAGGGGCTAGCTGACCCTGCTCTCAAGCTCAAGGCCCTGGAACCGGAGAGGATCACTGAGCAGGTGAGGAATAGCTGGTACGAGAATGGGACCACTAACCGGCATCCCTCTCGTGCAGATACAGTTCCCAGTGAAAACAAATCCGGGGCCTATTCCTGGTTGAAGGCTCCTCGTTACGATGGGGAGCCCTGTGAGGTGGGGCCTCTGGCCCGACTGATGGTGGGATACTCCTGGGGCCATTCTCCTGTTCAGAATCTGGTGGAAAAGAGCCTTGCCGCAATGAAGTTGAAACTTCCCGCTCTTCAATCCTGCCTGGGACGTCATTTGGCAAGGGCACTCGATGCCAAGTTGGTGGCTGATGCCATGGCCGAATGGGTTGTTGAGCTAAAACCCGGGGACCCGGTGTATGTTCCCTATGAGCTTCCCGATGAGGCTGAAGGTATGGGGCTAAGCGAGGCGCCCCGAGGATCTGTAGGGCACTGGATCAGGATAAGAAGAGGGGTTATTGACAACTATCAACTGGTGGTTCCCACAACCTGGAATGCCTCACCCCGGGATGATTCCAACAAGCCTGGCCCTATGGAGAAGGCACTTGAGGGAATCAAGGTGAAAGATAGCCGAAATCCTCTGGAAGTTGTACGAATTATTCGCTCTTTCGATCCCTGTTTAGCCTGCGCAGTGCACTTTGTTACTCCCAAGGGGAGAGAGCTAAAGATATTTAGAATAAGGTAGGCAGGGATGAAAAAGAAGAAGGAGGCTTACCAATGATTGTTTCGGAGAGAAAGAGCTGGGAGGAAATTCTCTCTTTCCTGGAAGGGGAAAAAGATGTTTTTCTCGTCGTCTGCGGGGGGTGTTCAGATGCCTGCAAGACTGGAGGCCCGCAGGGATTGATGGAAATCAAGGATAAATTGACAGAGGCGGGGAAAAGAATAACCGCTGCTCTTCTCATCGATTTTGTATGTAACAAAGTGCTCATTGGCATGCGTCTTAACCGATATATTGGAGAACTTAAATCCTCTGATTCTGTTCTTGTTTCCTCCTGCGGTATTGGGGTTCAGGCAGTAGCTAACATGGTGGATATTCCTGTTCGACCGGGGGATAATACCACATATATGGGCGGATTTCCGGGAGTCTGGCCGGGCGAGGAAAGATGTCTTCAATGTGGGGATTGCCGGTTGGCTGATACCGGGGGAATTTGCCCTTATGCCAATTGTCCTAAATCTCTGGTTAACGGCGCCTGTGGAGGCTCTGATAAGGGAAAATGTGAGACTGATCCAGAAAAAGATTGTGTCTGGGCTCTTATTTATGAGAGGCTTAAGAATACAGGAAAGCTAGAGAAT
>JAUWAK010000068.1 GCA_030602105.1 Candidatus Aerophobota bacterium
CTCATTTTTCTCTCTTGACCGGTAATCTGGAAGAGATGACTGAGGTTAAGGAGAAAACGACCGTAGGTGATCTTGTTAAGCGACTGGGACAAAAATATAGCGGATTCGAAGAAGCCCTCATAGATGAGAAAACGGGAAGACTTGATTCCAGAAACAGGGTAGCGATTAGGAAACGAGAGGCATGGACCGAGAATATTACTACTCTGGAAGGGCTCAATATGGAACTTTCCGACGGCGATACCTTTATATTCTGGTAGGTTTTGTAGTCTTGGTTCCGGCCGCTCTTCGGGCTGGAAGATAAGGGTGTGAGGCAAAAATGAATAAGCTACATATGAGGAGAAAAAGATGGAACTCGCGGATAAAGTAGCCGTGGTGACAGGCGGAGGGCGGGGTATCGGCAAAGCTATCTCCCTGGCTCTGGCTAAAGAAGGATGTCACGTTGTTGTGGGGGATGTGGATATGGTGCTGGCCAAGGAAATTGCCCAGGAAATAGGGGAGCTCGGGGGACAGGCCCTACCGGTAAAGTGCGATGTTTCAAACAGAGGTGAGGTAAGAGAGATGGTCCGGATAGCTCTTGAGAAATTCAATAGATTGGATATATTGGTAAACAACGCAGGTACAATGGGGGTGGGAAAGACCGAAGATATGCCAGAAGAAGAATGGGATAGGGTGCTGGACATTAATTTGAAAGGAGTTTTCCTTTGTTCACAGGCGGTCATAAAATCCATGAAGAAGAATGGACGGGGCAGAATTATCAATATTGCTTCTAGTGCCGGAAAGATGGGAGGAGTAATTGCGGGCATCAATTATTCGGTCTCTAAGGCCGGAGTTATTCTTTTCACCATATCCCTTGCCAAAGAGCTTGCGTCCCATGGGATCAACGTCAATGCGGTAGCTCCAGGATTTGTTGATACGGCCTTGGTAGAATCTTTCCCCAAGAGCATTGTGGAGAAAATTCCTCTGGGAAGGCTGGGACGGCCTGAAGAGATAGCCAAAGCTGTTGTTTTCTTAGCCAAAGACGGCGATTATATTACGGGTGAAATTATTGACGTCAATGGCGGAATGTTTATGGACTAGAGAGCGCAAGATGGGCGCTTCGATGATGAGGAAACTGAGATGGCTGAGGTGACTGTCAAACTGTACTCGGTACTCCGAGAGGTGGCGGGAAAGTCTACTTTGAAGATGGCAGTTCCTGATAAGAGCTCGGTAAAAGATGTACTTGAGAAAATCATCCATCAGTTCAAGGAAGGGTTTGAAGACCGATATCGCCTGGTCGGGGGGGACAATATTGCGGAATATTTCCTGGTATTCGTGAATAGTACCCCCATATCCCATCTGGAAGGCCTTGAAACGAAGATAGAGGAAGGGGATGTCTTGGACATCCTGGAGCCGATCTCGGGGGGCTAGAGCAGGATGGCGCACCATAAGCTTTTGAGAATACTGACAAGATGAATTCTTGAGATCTACTGCCAAAAACTGTAGTTGTACTTCTATAGCCTACTCTTCTAAGAGCACTTAGTAAGGCCGCAATGGTGGGCATTATGCCTATCTTCTTGTGGACAAAGCCCACGACTAAGTGAGGGGAACTTGCGATGAAAAAAATCCTGATGGTCAATCCCCAACTTTGCACTGGGTGCCGAATCTGTGAGTTGGTCTGTTCTTTGTCCCGCGATGGAGAGTGTAATCCACTAAAATCCTGCATAAGGGTTCTCAAGCTCGCGGAGGAGGGGATTGATATACCGGGAGTCTGCCAGCAATGTGAGACTCCTCTCTGTGCCGATGTGTGCCCGGTGGACGCCATTTCGAGAGACCTCGATACCGGGGCTCTTATCATAAGGGAGGAGATATGCGTGGGATGTAGGGCTTGCAGTATGGTTTGTCCCTACGGGGCCATAACCATGGACATCTCTAAGCGGATTATGATAAAGTGCGACCTATGTGGAGGCGACCCCAAGTGTGTGAAATTCTGTCTCACCAAGGCTTTAATCTATGACAGGCCAGAAGTCGTCGACGCTCTAAGGCAGGAGAGTGCTCTTCGCAGTTTGGTAAGGCCGCTTCTGAAGTCAAGGGAAAAGGCCACTCCCACAAAGGAGAAGAAAAAATGACCTACGGGTGGATGGGAACCATCCTCAGAGTGAATTTGACCAATGAGAGAATAACCAAAGAGCCTTTAGATAAACAGATAGCCACCAAGTTTCTGGGAGGCCGAGGTCTTAACGGCATAACCTTATTTAGAGAGCTGAAAGCTGGAATAGACCCTCTTAGCGCTGAAAACGTCCTTCTTTTTGGAATGGGCCCCTGCAACGGTACCTTGAGTTTGGGCTCGGGCAGGTACAATATTACGGCCAAATCTCCTATGACAGGGGGGTTTGGCGATTCTAACAGCGGTGGTTTCTGGGGCCCTGAGCTAAAGTACGCTGGCTACGATCAGATAATTATTGAGGGTAAGGCTGAAAAGCCTGTGTATCTTTGGATTGATGGTGATGAAGTTGAGATACGAAATGCGGAGAAACTCTGGGGCAGGGATACTTTTGAAACAGAACAAATCCTCAAAGAAGAATTGGAAGATCCTCGCATTCAAATGCTCTACATCGGGCAGGCAGGAGAGAATCTGGTAAAGTTTGCCAATGTGATGACCGGTCTTTATCGGGCGGCGGGACGTACAGGCATGGGATCTGTCATGGGATCCAAGAACCTCAAGGCTATCGCCGTCAGAGGAAACAACGGAGTTCAGATAGCTCATCCCGACAAGCTTCAGGAAGCAGCCCTGAAAGCTTATGATATCCTTTACTCTGACTGGTTTGCCCAGCTTTTCTCCGAGGAAGGAAGCCCCTGTCTGGTGAATATATATAACAATCAACTGGGGGCCTTGGTTACGCGTAACTTCCAGGCTGGTGTATTTGAAGGGGCAGAGAAAATCCTGGGCAAATACTTCGATGAGAATTACAAGGTGGCCAATAAGGGATGCTTCTCTTGTCCCTTGCATTGTGGTTGCTTCTATATGATAAAGGAAGGTCCTTTCGCCGGACTCAGGTGGGGAAAAGCAGAGTTCGCCACCATTATTAATTTCACTTCTCGGGTGGGAGTTGATAACATAGAAGTAGCTCTTAGAGCTGGCATCCTGACGGACAAATACGGTATTGATCTCATTTCTATGGGAGGGGTTTTAGGGTTTGCTTTTGAATGCTATGAGAAGGGCATTCTTACCGCGAAGGATACAGATGGCCTTAAGCTGGAGTGGGGAAATGGCGACGCTGTGCTGGAGCTTGTCAGGAAGGTTGTCTTTCAGGAAGGGCTCGGGAAAATTTTGTCCGAGGGAGTCAAAAGGGCAGCCGAGGTTATTGGAAAAGGTTCCGAGGATTACGCCATCCACACCAAGGGTCTTGAGCATATTGAGTGTGATCCCAGAGGACTTCAAGCCTGGGGACTAGGGTACGCAGTAAGCAGCCGGGGGGCTGATCATCTGCGTGCTCTACCTGCTTTTGAATATACCATCAGCCCTGAGAAGGCCAAGGAACTTTATGGTACCGAAAAGGCTGCCGATAGATTCTCGACCGAGGGCAAGGGCAAGATGGTAAAGTGGTTTGAGGAGCTTCGGGCCTTCGCCGATTCCATGGAGATATGTAAATACATCACCCGGACCGGGCTTCTTTTTCCGGAGCCTCTGGTGGAGATGCTGAATGCAGTGACGGGTATGGAATATGAGCCAGATGATGCTTTTAAAATAGGGGAGAGGATTGTCAATGTGGAAAGAGCCTTCAATGTCAGGGAGGGTTTTAGCCGCAAGGATGACACCCTGCCCAAAAGATTCCTGGAGGAGCCTCTAATGGAGGGCCCTTCAAAGGGGCACGTCTGTGATCTTGAGCCCATGCTTGACGATTACTACAAATTTCGGGGATGGGATGTAAAAACGGGCCTGCCCACCAGGGCTAAACTGGAAGAATTGGGTCTCTCAGAAATAGCTCTTGAGCTCCAAAAGATGGGTAAGATTCCTCCCGAAAAGAAAACTCGCTTAGAGAAAAAATAGATATGCAGGTGGTGATCATAGGAAATGGTGTAGCCGGGAACAGCGTTTGTTCTGCCATAAGAGAAGTGAATCAGAGAGCCCGGATTACTCTCGTTTCTGAGGAGCTTTACCCTGCGTACTCAGCCTGCGTTCTGGGGGAGTATCTGGGAGGAGAGATCCAGCGGGGCCGTGTATTCCTAAAAAGGATCAAGGACTACCGACAGCAGGGCATCCGTATCCTCCTGGGTCGAAGGGCTATCAAAATAGATGTCAAAAACCGGAAGGTTTATCTGGAGAAAAAGAAGATCTTGTATGATAAGCTGATTGTGGCTAGCGGCGCCGAGTCCCTCATTCCAGCTGTTGACGGAACTACAAGAGAAGGTGTATTTTCCTTCAAGTCCCTCCGCGATGCCGACCGAATCTTGGCATATCGTGCCAGGAGGGTTGTAGTTGTGGGATCTGGCCCTATAGGGGTGGAGGTGAGTTGCGCCCTTCGAAGGAGAAACCGCGAGGTTTATCTAGTGGAGCTTTTGGACTGGGTGCTTCCGCAGGTCCTTGACCAAAAACCGGCCCTGAGGGTCCAGAGAATCCTGGAAGGGCACGGGATCAAAGTTGTTACTGGCGAGAAGGTCGAAAAGATTACAGGAAATTATCGAGTCAGAGGGATTCTGACCAATAAGAGGGAAATAGGGTGTGAAATGGTAGTTATGGCTGGCGGAATGAGACCCAAGGTGAGTCTGGCCCGGGAGGCAGGAGCTGAGCTAGGAGAACTTGGTGGAATCAAGGTCGACAGGCGTATGCAGACTAATCTGTCTGGCGTGTATGCTTGTGGTGACTGTGCTGAGGCTCCTGACCCGGTGAGCGGAGAGACCGCTCTCATTATGCTCTGGCACAATGCCCGACGCCAGGGGATGGTGGCGGGATACAACTGCGCAGGAGTCCGAAAGGAGTACCCCGGCTCCACCAACGTGGTCAATGTCAATGTTTTTGAAGTTCCTGTCTTTTCTATAGGCAGTCCTGTGAGCGCTCTGGCTGGGGGTGGAATTGAGGTGATTGAAAAGGATCGTCCTCATTACTATGGCCGAGTCGTTGTGGCTGATGGAAAGATTAGGGGGGCTCAGTTTATTGGTGAAACAGAGGATATGGGGGTACTCCTTCCTGCAGTAAGGAAAAGATGCGGTCTCGAGAATGTCAAAAAGATAGTAGATAGTCCAGAGCTTCTCTCTCTAGCCCCCTGGTATCATAAGATAAAAAAATACCTCACGTGAGAATGGGAGGTCTGAATGGCGCCGAAGGTAAGAGAAGCTGAGAGGATGAAAAGAATTCACCTTTCGGGCATCAGAAAAGTAGTTGAGAAGGTGGCAGAGCTGGAGAGAAAGGGGCTCAAGATTATACACATGGAGATAGGCAGACCGGATTTCGATACGCCCTCTCACATCAAGGAAGCGGCAAAGAAAGCTTTAGATGAAGGATTTGTACATTATACCGCAAGTATAGGAATACCGGAGCTGAGGGAGGCTATTGCCGAGAAGCTGTCCCGGGACAATGGTATGAGGATTGATCCAGACAGGGAACTCATCGTCACCCTGGGAGCGAATGAGGCAGTTTTTCTTTGCATGATGGGACTCCTAAACCCTGGAGATGAGGTTCTGGTACCGGAGCCTATGTTCGTCTACTACGCAGATTGGGGTGAGTTTGCTGGAGCAAAGACGGTTTCTGTGCCTTTGAGAGAGGAGGAGAACTTTAGGCTCAGGCCCGAAAACATTGAGAGGTGCGTAACTCCGAAGAGCAGAATGCTCATACTCAATTCCCCTCATAATCCTACGGGAACTGTTCTGGACATGGAAACTCTGGCTGGCATAGCCGAGGTTGCCAAGAAATACGACCTCCTGGTTCTTTCGGATGAGGTTTATGAAAAAATGGTATATGATGGGGCTAAACATTTTAGTATA
>JAUWAK010000118.1 GCA_030602105.1 Candidatus Aerophobota bacterium
GCCGATGGTGACAAATCACAAGAGTAAGTCCTGGAGAACCAAACCTGCTTTAGACAACCGTTCCAAGTGATTCTCTTTCCCCACCAATTTGCCTGAATTTGCCTCATTTTACACCTATTATGGACACTATATGGACACCAATTTAGCCGTCCTGCCCAATCGATGAAATCGTTCAAAGCCGCATTCCCTAAGGAGGCACGGAACATAGCCGAGGGGAAGCAGTGCCACTCGGACAATAAAATCATCTATAAAACCTCACTAACACGATACAACATATTTTCAAAACTCGGAGAGTAAGATTGATCTCGTGTTATACTCGGAAATAAATCTCAGCTCTTGTCAATCTGTTTGGAGGGCTCTGGTGGAGATCTTTTTTTGGAACCAGCAAACCCAGATAATCCTAAACCCGTATCTAAAAGTCTCCAGACGACAAATTTTTTCCGGAAATTATCACAGGCATTGGTCAACCTGCTTATCTTATTATTATTTAATGGTTCTCTTTTATATAGGTAGAGCATGGTTCTTCTTCCTTCAGCTGAGCTAATTTTTAGGAGTTTGTTAACATTAAGCAGAAAAGACGACAAAATGTCCTCAATCTGCAGATAGGAATACAGATATAATGCGAATTTTAGTTTCGAGAAAGCTACGCGCTGTCGTACTTTTATACAAAAGATGACAATGGAGAGAAAATATGGCATAGTTAACATGAGCTTACCTTCTATAGCTAACCCTATAGAGGTTAATTAAGTTAAAAGGGGAAGGGAGGTGAGAGGGATGCAACTTAGGCAAGGAGAGGCAGAACTCCAGTCAGGGAAGGCTACAGTTAAGGAATTTACTGTACAAGGCAAGGATTCAAAAGAAATGCTGGCAAATCTTGAAGGAGTCCTTTATCTTACTAATTACCGCTTAGTTATGGAAAGGGAGGTACCCTCAGGAGAGCCGAGAGTTATCTTTGAATTTCCTCTGGAAGCCTTGCAGAATGCCGAAACCAAAGGAGTATTTGGTAAGATTCTCAATTGTGAGGCAGATCTTTCCGAGATGCATACAGGCTCAAAGGAAAAAAGACCGCAGTTAAAAAAGGGATTTGCTAAGTTCTCCGTAAAGATTCACGATGTTCAAACATGGGCTGGCCAGTTAAGTAAAGCTATTAAAGACCGGAAAGAGGAGATGTAGTTATTTGCTCGCTATCCAAAAATTGTAGAGGAGAGTAAGACAGGATTCAGGCAATTAAGTTTACCCATGCGAGTGAGCTTGAAATAACATGATGAGGAGGTAAAACCCATGACCAGGATAGAAGATTCTACGGACATCAACCTCGCTCCTGAGAAAGTGAGTGGGTATCTGTGGAATGCAAATAATCTACCCAACTATCTTCCCATATCCGACATAGAAATGCTGGAGGAAGGCAAGGAGGTTGTGAGATTCCGCCACAAAATCAGAGCCGCAGGAATAACAATGAAGGTGGTTTGCGAGATGAGGCAACCTGAGCCGAACAGGAGAATAGCATTCAAGACAGTAGAAGGCATGAGAGTCGAGGGAACCTGGCTACTTGAACCAACGAAAAAGGGTACCAAACTGACGGCTGCCATAGAATACACGCCACCCGGATGGATATTTGGACCAATCCTCGACAAGCTGAAGATTGAAAAAGAGATGAGGAGGATATACACGGAGGGCCTCCAGAAATTAAAGAAGACCCTGGAATGGAAGATCGCCCGAAGTATCAAGGGATAGGATGCGTCAACTGAGATTTGAGCTTAGAGGCATAATCCGCCTAGATGAGGATCTTATGCTGAGTGATAGGGAAAAGAGGCCCAGATGGAGGAGTCAAATATGAGTAAACTGGGCTGGTTAGGTGTTATAGGATTCTTGGGCTTTCTGGGTATGGTCTTAGGTGACCCTCGGTGATTTAGATTGTACGGCTTATTCAGATTTTATGGACTCTTTGCTCTGAAGAAGTAGAAGTGTAACCTCCACCAAATTGAGGGGGGAGAGGTATGGTCCGAAAAGGGCAGCAGGATGAACAGATAAGCCTCACACACAGGACGCAACGCATTTTCGGAACTTCCGAACAGGCGAAATACAACGGACTCAGCCTGCTACGAGGATCACAGCAAGAATCATGATCACAGCATGAAAGGGGGAGAGGGGTGAAAGTTCATCAAAAAGCCCTATGGACAGTAGGTTTAGTAGCCCTCGGGGCGTTTTCTCTTGCCGGATTCCTATTAGATGTGGGATTGATCCCTCGGATGACTGCATACCGTGCTCTCACGAGGATGTGGTATGAGCTTTCTGTCTCACTAACGGCTGGGGCTGTTTTTCTATTCCTTCTTGCTCTTAGTATTTACCTACCCATATCAACGTGGCTTAGAGGTAGAGGTGAAGTGATTACTGTATCTAACCCTTTGGGGCCGGTGGAGCTCTCCACAGAAGCAGTGTCTAGGTTCCTCCAAAGATTAGGAGAGGAAATGCAAGGGGTAGAAGGTGTAAGGGTGAGAGTAGAAGCCCAAACCGAGGGAGTTGAATGTTATGTGACTCTAGCGGCTCATAGCGAGGTAGAGGGAGGAATTCCTAGGTTGACAAAAGACTTCCAAGAGATGGTGAAAAAGAATCTTTTGGAGATAGTAGGAGTCCCCGAGGTGAAGAAAGTGGAGGTAAGGGTGACAAAGATACTTCCTGAAGGAGAAAGAGCAAAGTGAAAAAGGGTGAGCGCACATGGAAGTTTGAGGAACTGGGAAAGAAGGTAGACCAGCTGGCGGAGGAAATCAGAGGTCGCACTCAGGAACAAGCAGAAAAGGCTGGAGCTGAAATCAAAGAGTGGGGGAAGAGACTTGACGAACTTGGGGAAAAGATCAAGAAGACCACCCAGGAGGGTGTAGAGAAGGTCTCCGGTAAGACAAAAGGGATAATCCCGATTACAAAGCTGAAGTCCGAGATCAGAGAGATAGAGAAGGATATTGATAACCTAACTAAGGAGCTAGGGGTAAAGACCTACCAGCTCCACCTGGAGAAAAAGATTGGCAATGTGGAGCTCAAAAAATTAGGAGGCAAGATTACCCAATTCAAAAAAGACATAGAGGCAAAAGAGAAAGGTATTAAGAGACTAAGAGAGAAGTAGAGCGTAAGAAAAAAGACGCACATAGATATGCTACATCGGGCGTATCTCTTGTTAAGTTAATGTATATGACCTTGGATATATCCTCGACTGGGAGTGTATCCGGACTGATTCGGACATGAGCGAGTTAGAAGGCGAAATTCCGGTATAAATGTTTAAGATAAAAGGAGATCAGAATGAATATTTACGTAGGCAACTTGTCAGGCGAGGTCAGCGAAGAGGATTTGCGAGAGGCTTTTGAAGCCTTCGGGAAGGTGACGTCAGTCAGTATCATAAAGGACAAGTTCAGTGGCGAATCAAGAGGATTCGGATTCGTGGAGATGCCCGCTAAAGCTGAAGCTCAGTCCGCGATCACCGGCCTGGAAGGTAAGGAACTGAAGGGACGAACACTTAAAGTCAATGAGGCTCGTCCTCGTTCTGAAAGCCCTAGAGATGGACGAGGACCAGGACGTGACCGGGGACCGGGCCGT
>JAUWAK010000051.1 GCA_030602105.1 Candidatus Aerophobota bacterium
TGTTCCTTCAGCTGGTCCGCCAGAACTCCATTTTTGAGAATAGCTAGAAGATGAGTCTTTGCAGTTAAAGATTCATGTCCCACAAATTCGCTTCTTGCCACCTTTTCTTTCAGCGAGGGAAAACTCGCAGTCTCCATCTCCCTCATCCCAATCCTCTGCCCCCTAAATTCTTTCCTGCCCCGCTCTCTCTGCTTAGTCAGGAGTTCCTCGGTCAGATTTCTATCTATCCTCATTCCTTCCTCACCTGCTATCTCCTCAGTAAGATCCAGAGGAAACCCATAGGTATCATAGAGTTTGAACACCTCGGAGGGGGGGATCAACTCTTTTTTCTTTCTTTTCAATTCATAAATTATCCCTTCCAGGATTCTCATTCCCCGGCTCAGGGTGGTGAGGAAATTCTCCTCCTCCGCCCGAATTATCCTGGCCACATCTTCTTTAGCCTTTGCGAGGTGTGGGTAAGAGTGTTCCATAAGCTTGGTCACGACAGGAACCCCTTGATATAAAAAAGGCTCCTGCAAACCTAATCTCCTGCCAAAGCGACAAGCCCGCCGAAGTATTCTGCGTACCACATATCCCCTACCCACATTGGAAGGAAATATACCTTCTCCCAAAAGGAAGGTCAGAGCACGCAGATGATCACAAATCGCCCTTGTGCCCAGTTTATCTTTCGGTACCTCTGTAATAAGCTTCATTAGCCATTCAAGGATGGGACGGAACAGGTCCGTCTCATAATCATCTTCAACTCCCTGAAGGACCGATGCTGTTCTCTCCAAACCCATGCCGGTATCGATATTCTTGGAAGGAAGCGAGGAGAGCTTTCCCTCCTCATCGCGGCTAAACTGCATAAACACCAAATTCCACAGTTCTACCCACCTTGAGCAATCACAACCAGGCTGACAGTCCTTCCTCCGGCAGCCAAAATCCTCTCCTCTGTCGAAAAAGATTTCTGTGTCCGGCCCACAGGGACCAACTTCTGCTGAGGACCAGAAATTGTCCGACTCACCTTTTCTGAGTATCTTTGAGGAAGGAATTCCTATTTTTCTCCATATGAGGTCTGTCTCATCGTCATCCTGAAATATGGTTATCCAGATGCGCTTACCTTCAAGCCCAAGTTCCTCCGTCACAAACTCCCATCCCCACTGACAGGCCTCTTCTTTGAAGTAGTCACCCAGAGAGAAATTGCCCAGCATCTCAAAGAGAGTGTGATGGTGAGGCGTTTTGCCCACTCTGTCCAAATCATTTGTACGAAGACAGAGTTGACAGGAGACAAGGCGCGCGGCAGGAGGTTTCTTTTGTCCTAAAAAGAAGGGCTTGAAGGGCACCATACCTGCAATAGTGAAAAGGAGGGCCGGATCGTCAACGGACAAAGGGGCAGAAGGCTGAATGAGGTGATTCCTCTTTTCGAAAAAGCTTAAGAACCTCGCCCGAATTTCGTCCCCTCTCATTGCAATCTCCCTACATTAACTCTTGCGGATCCACATCCACGCTCACCCTTACTGCATTGGTAGAGCTGGAAGAATAACCCGTCTCTCCCTTGAGAGAACCAGTTATGCGGCTCGGATTCTCATCCCTTACAATGAGCTGATACCGATACCTACCCTTGATCTTGGCAAATGGGCAAGGAGAAGGTCCCAAAAATTCAACTCCCTTCTCGCCCAGTTTCTGGCTGATCCTCTGGCTCGCCTCCGTCACCCGAGCTTCAACCTTTCCTTCAAGAAGGACTCTTGCCCAGTGAAAGTGCGGTGGATAGTGCAGTTCCTCTCTTGCTCTCATTTCTTGGGGATAAAAATCTTCCTCTCTATCCCTGACGCATCTCAAGGAATAGTGAGTGGGGTTGTAGGTCTGAATTAGCATTTTTCCTTCTTTTTTGATGGACCTTTTTATTTTGACCAAGAGCTGAAATAGACGCTCACCAGCCCTAAAATCAGGTAGGTTAAGGAGGTTATCAGCCAAAATAATCCCCACCACCTTTGCTTCTTTGAGAATTTCTTCTTTTATGATTAGCTTTGTCCCAATGAGTATGTCAATTTTCCCTTTAATCACCTCATCCTTGAGAGCTGAGCCTGCTAAGGAAGGACCAATATCCAGGTCGGCTCTTCTTATCAAAGCCCCAGGAAATCTTGTCTTCGCTTCCTTCTCCACCTGCTGCGTTCCTACTCCCTTACCTCTAAGCTTATTTCCAGTGCAGTAAGGGCAGACCAAAGGAGATCGTTCCTCGTGCCCGCAGTAGTGGCATGAAAGAGCCCCTTTTAGATGAAATGTGAGTCCTATATTGCAATTGGGACAACGCAGAACCTCCCCACAGTCCTGACAAAGAAGATACCGGGAGAATCCTCTCCTGTCGAGAAAAAGAATAGCTAGCTCATTTCCCTTCAGGGCCTCCTTAACGGCCTCCTCCAAGGAACGAGAAAGAACCTTATCTTCCTCCTGCCGAAGGTCTATAATCTCCACCTGAGGATGAGCCTTTCGCGTAGCTCGGGTGGAAATTGGCAAGTATTCTTTCTTATTTGCTCTGCTCCATGACTCCAGAGAAGGGCTCTGACTCATTAAGACAACAGGAAAGCCTTCTATTTTACCCCGCCTGGCCGCTACTTCCCGGGCATGGTAACGAGGTACCTCGCGCTGTTTGTAGGATGTGTTCTCCTCCTCCTCAAGAACGATCAAACCCAGATCCGGGAAAGGAGCGAACAAGACGCAGCGTGTGCCAATAGCGAAATAGGCCTCTTCCCTTCTCATTCTCATCCAACTCACGTATCTTTCCCTGTCTTTTAGCCTTGAGTGCAAGATGGCCACACAATTTCCATATTCAGACTGAATGAGCTTGTTCCAGGACGATATGTAGCTAACTTCTGGAACTACCAGAACAACCTGTCTTCCCCTTGCCAAGACGTCTTTTGTCAAAGAAAGGAAGATAGAGATCTTCTCTTCTGGCTCCTCAGCCATAAGAAGAAAAACACTTCCTCCGCTCGTTTGTGCAAGATTCCCAGAACAGGAAATCTTTTTCCCCTCAACTTTCTTTTCCTTGTCTTTGAGAGAACGCTGGATGGGGAGCATGGAGTGGAGAGACTGACCTAAGGAACAGTGATAGTACTGACTGACCCATTCACCAAGTCTGAGAAGAGGACGAGATATGGCTGGGAAATCATCTACTAACTTGATAACGTCTTTCAGCTTCCTTTCCCCTTTCTTCCTTTCCCGGGTAACAAAACCCTTGAGATTCCTGTTTCTGAAGGGAACGAGTACCCGGCTGCCTATCTTGACCCGGGCAGCGAGTTCAGTAGGAACTCTATACCGGAATGACATCTTTAGGGGAAGATTTAAGGCAACTTCAATGTATTTCACTTTCCTCTACTCACCCAGAGATTATCTTCACTTGGAGGAGCTCGATTTGCGCCTTACCTCGAGTCCTAGCTCCCTCAGCTGCTTTTCATCTACAGGAGAAGGAGCTTGAGTTAGGAGACACACCGCCTTTTGGGTTTTGGGAAAGGGAATGACATCTCTTATGGAGCTCGCTCCCACCATGAGCATGAGGAGTCTATCCAATCCGAGAGCGATTCCACCATGAGGGGGAGCCCCTGAGGAAAGAGCGTCCAATAGAAAGCCGAATTTTTCGCGGGCCCGAAGGAGGTCTATGTTCAGAACTTTGAAGACTCTCTCCTGAATTTCTCTCTTATGAATCCTTATACTTCCCCCTCCAATTTCCTTCCCATTAAGAACAATATCGTAGCTGCGTGCTCTCACCAAATCGGGCGTATCTTCCAAAAAAGGTAGATCCTCCTCCCTGGGAGAGGTGAAAGGATGATGAAGAGAAGTCAGGTTTCCTTCCCCGTCACGATTCAATAAAGGAAAATCGACCAGCCACAAGGGCTGGTACTTACCCTGAGGTATGAGGTTAAATCTCTTTGCTAGCTTAAGTCTGAGTTCACCCAAAGACTGATTCACCATTTCTCCCGGGCCAGCAACAAAGAAAAGCCCGTCACCTTCTTTTCCTCCCATATCCTGAGCTACCCTCTTGAGACTCCCTTCAGAGAAAAACTTGGTTAGAGAAGATCGCGGTCCCGGTGAGGAAAGAAGAATCCAGGAGAGTCCCTTTGCGCCGTACAATGTTATCCAGCGGCAAAGCTCGTCCATATCCTTACGAGAAAGGGAAGAGGCGTCGGGAATCTTTATTCCTTTAACCTTTCCCCCATCTTCAAGTACTTTCCTGAAGACTTCAAAGCTGCCCCCGCTAGCCCACACGGATACATCCACCAGCTCCGATCCAAATCTCGTATCAGGCTTATCGCTGCCATATCGCTCCACAGCTTCTTTGTAGCCCAGACGAGGAAAAGGAGCCTTAAGACTCACACCTATAAGGTTTTTGAAAATAGAGACCAGCATATCCTCCACCAGACGGTATATGTCTTCCTCTTCCACAAAGGAGGCTTCTATATCTATCTGCGTGTGCTCCGGCTGTCTATCTGCCCGAAGATCCTCATCTCTGAAACATTTGACTATTTGGAAGTATTTGTCAAAACCTGCCACCATAAGGAGCTGCTTAAAAAGCTGAGGAGATTGAGGAAGAGCGTAGAATTCCTGGGGATACACCCTGGAGGGTACAATATAATCCCGTGCTCCCTCAGGTGTACTCTTGGTAAGAAAGGGGGTTTCTATTTCCACAAATCCTTTCTTGTCCATAAAATCCCGTACCAGCCGGGTAAGACGGTATCTCAAAAGGATATTCTTCTGCATAGTGGGTCTTCGTAGATCCAGATACCTGTATTTCAGTCTTACTTCCTCATCAGTGCCTATCTCATCATCTGGGGAAAAAGGAAGAGGACGAGATACGTTCAAAATCTCCAGATCTTCTACCATCAGCTCTATCTCTCCTGTCCCCAGCTTCGGATTCATGGAATCCTCCGGCCGCCGAGCAACCTTCCCCTTCACCAATATCACCCACCCTTCCCTCACGGAACGGGCCTGAGCATGGCTTTCCTTATCTACTTCAGGATTAAAAACCACCTGGCTGTAACCTGTTCTGTCTCCCAAGTCAACAAAGATGAGTCCCCCGTGGTCTCTTCTCTTCTTTACCCATCCCGCTAACACTACCTCTCTATCAACATCCTGTTTGGTGAGAACACCGCACAGATCCGTTCTTTTCAGTCTCATAGTCTATACCTTGAGTTTTTCCTTGAGTCTATCCCACCTGCCCCATTCTATGGCCTCCTGCTTTCCTGAGTCCATATCCCGAAGGATGACTATCCCCTCTTCAATTTCCTTTTCTCCCAGAATCAGGGTCCAGCGAATCTTCTTTCTATTAACCAGCTTCAGTTGGGAAGAAAGGCCTCTTTGAGACATATTCAGCTCCACCTTAACCCCTTCTGAGCGCATGAAGCCCGCCAGCTCATATCCCTTGATCTGACTTCTCCCATCCAGAGTGAGTATATAGGCAACGGCGCCTTCTTTTCCCCGAGAAGACTCTACTCCTCCCTTCTCCAGGGCTTCGAGAAGCCTTTCCACCCCTATGGAAAAACCCATGGCCGGGGTGGCAGGACCCCCTAGGTCCTCTACCAGGTCATCGTATCTACCGCCTCCACAAACTGCATCCTGAGCTCCCAGATCGCAGGAAATAGTCTCAAAAATAGTTCGGGTGTAGTAATCAAGTCCCCTTACCAGATGAGAATCTACGGTAAACTCCACACCTAAGTCTTCCAGGCCTCTTCTCACTTTCTCAAAGTGAGCCGAACAAGCCTCACACAGATATTCCTCTATTCCTGGTGCTTTCTTTATTATCGGCTGACATTCATCACTCTTGCAATCCAGGACCCTTAGAGTGTTAACCTCGCAGCGCTCTCGGCAGACAGGGCAAAGAGAACCTAAGTGAAGCTTGAGATATTCCTTGAGTTTTTCTTCATAACCAGCACGGCAGCTTCTGCAGCCAATACTGTTGAGCCGGATGTAAAAGCGAGGAAGAGATAGTCCTTTGAAAAATCGCACTACCATTTCTACCAGTTCCACATCTACCCAGGGACTGGCCTGCCCTATTGCCTCCACCCCTATCTGGTGAAACTCTCGAAGCCTTCCTCTTTGAGGTCTCTCATACCGGAACATAGAGCCCAGATAATATACCCGCCACAGGTCCTCTTCCCGATACAGTTTGTGCTGAACATAGGCTCTTATGATGGATGCGGTAGCCTCAGGACGAAGGGACAGACTCCGTCCTTTCTTATCCTGAAAGGTGTACATGTTCTTTCCCGCATCTGTCTCCCCGCCAATACTGCGAAGAAAAAGGTTCGTCTCTTCAAAGGTGGGGGTTCTGATTTCTTCATAACCATAGCGCGAGAAAAGAAAAGAAGCCTCCCTTTCCACCCATTGGTAGAAGGAGGACCGTCGGGGAAGGATATCTTCGACTCCACGAGGTGAGTGAATCATAAATCTATTCCCTTTGATATCGATAAACTGCTCTCAAATGCTGCTGGTAGCTCTTGGTGAACTCGTGGGTACCGTCACCTCTGGCCACAAAGTAAAAATAATCAACCTTTGCGGGATGTAGAGCTGCATAAATACTCTCTCGTCCGGGGCTGCAAATGGGACCCGGAGGCAGCCCAAAATGAAGATAAGTATTGTATGGGGAAGGAGTTTGGAGTCCTTCACGATTCAATTTCTCACTAAAATCACCCAGGGCGTACTTCACGGTAGGATCTGCCTCCAGCCTCATCCCCCTTCGGAGCCGGTTATAGAAGACACCAGCAATGGTGGGCTTCTCCGAGGAAACCCGTGCTTCTTTCTCCACAATGGAGGCAAGAATAATCAGCCTATGCAACGAACTTAGGTCTTCTCCATGTACAGCCTCATACAGAGGGAGAATAACCTCTTCAAACCGATGCAGAAACTTCCTCGCTACCTCCTTCGGCGCCTGACCTCCAATAAGCTGATAGGTATCGGGATAAAGATAACCCTCCAGGCTATCCTCGGGCAAGAGAAAAGAAAACTCACCTTCATAGATCCCGGGATCATTCACCACGGCCAGGAACTCCTCCTCTCCTGAGATGCCTCTTTGACTCAGCATTTTGGCTATTTCCCATTTGGGAAGGCCCTCCGGAAAGGTAACTCGATGAGTGTGAATCTGCCCCTTCCGCAGCTCCCCCAGAACCTCCAGCATACTAGGACCAAAGAATTCGTATCGTCCTGCCTTGAGATCCTTTTCCCAGTTAAAGATCCTGGAAAGAAAAACAAATACTAACCTGCTCCTTATTACGTTGTGTCGGGACAGAATATCAGCGATCTTCAGAGAATCTGCCCCCGGAGGAATGGTGACAATTTTCCTTTCTTGGCTGTGGAGGGGAAGAAAGACCCAGGAGATGAGAAAAAAAATCATAACAAGGACTGCCGCGGCGGTCACCCTTTTCCACCAAAAGAATCTTAGCTGCATTTCGCCCCTGCCTCTGCCCTATGGTGAGTCCAGTTTTCCTGCGGAACCCTCTAGCTCGGTTCTTTGCCATTCCAGGTAATCCTGTAGAATTATGGCCGCAGCCAGTTTATCTTTTACTTCTTTCCTCTTTGACAAAGTCAATTTTGCTTCCTTCAATATTTCCTCAGCGGCTGCTGTTGAGAAACTCTCATCCACTAGAATTATGGGAATGCTAATCTGAGAACGCAGGTAATCTACGAATTTCTCTATCTTTTGAGCTTGAGCTCCTTTTTTTCCCCCGGCTCCCAGGGGCTCGCCAACTACCAACTTATCAGTTTTGTATCTCTGAATAAACTCCTTGATGCGCTTTATTCCTCTACCTGGATT
>JAUWAK010000016.1 GCA_030602105.1 Candidatus Aerophobota bacterium
ACTCACCCTGTTTATGGCGTGCCGGGAGGGGTGTCTCACTCCCTCAAAGAGGAGGATAGAAAAGATATCCTGAGTATGGGAGAAGCTCTTGTCGAGTTTTGCCTTTTCACTCTCAAAGTGGTGGATGACTATGTTCTGAAGAACAGAGAGTATCTGGATCTCATTCTGGACAAAGACATGTATTATCACGAGACCTATTATATTGGGCTGGTCGATGAGAGGAACAGAGTAAATTTCTATGAAGGAGAGCACAGGGTAGTGGACCCGGGGGGACGGGAATTTACTAGGTTCAAAGCGAAGGATTATCTAAAACACATAAGAGAACATGTTGAACCCTGGACCTATCTAAAGTTTCCCTACTTGAAGAATGTCGGATGGAAGGGGATAGTGGAAGGACCGGATAGCGGAATCGTAAGAGCAGCTCCCTTGGCGAGACTTAATGTTGCAGACGGCATGGCTACGCCCAGAGCGCAGGAAGCCTATGAGAAGTTTTTTGATGCTCTTGGAGGCAAACCTGTTCACTATACTCTCACCTTCCACTGGGCTAGGGCAGTGGAGGCACTTTATGCCGCAGAAAGGATTGTAGAGTTGGCGAAGGACCCTGAGATAACGGACGTGAAGGTGAGAGAGATCCCCACGGGAATCAAGGGGGAAGGAGTCGCGGCTATTGCAGCCCCAAGAGGAAGCCTGATACACCATTATGTTGCAGACAAGAATGGTCTGATAGAGAAAGTCAATCTCATTGTGGCTACAGCCTTCAACTACGGTGGAATGTGCCTTTCAATAAAGAAAGCAGCAAAGGCTCTCATAAAGGAATTTAACGTTGATGAAGGCATACTTAACATGGTGGAGATGGCGTTTCGTGCCTACGATCCTTGTTTTTCTTGTGCAACTCACTTTCTTCCTGGCCAGATGCCTATGGAGATTGATATCATCACATGCGGTGGCAAGCTATACAAGAGACTGCAAAGAGGGACGCCATGAAGAAGACCCTTTTCCTCGGTCTAGGGAATCCCATCCTCTCCGACGACGCTGTTGGGATTAGAGTAGTCCAAGAGATAGAGAAGATGCTGGGGGACAGAGATGGAATATGCTTCGCAAGAGAAAGCGTAGACGGCTTGCGTCTCCTGGATGTGATTAGGGGTTATGATAGGCTGATAATTGTGGATGCCATAAGAACGAGAGATAGGCCGGGCAGTCTATATGAACTCTCAATAGGGGAGCTCGAGAAAGCTATCCATCTTACCTGTGTTCATTCCATAAACTTTGCCACCGCGCTAAGGATGGCAAAGGAAGCGGGCGAGAAGATACCCGAAGAGATGTCCATTTATGGAGTAGGGGTAAGGAGTGTTCGGGAGTTCAAAGAGAGGATGAGTCCAGAGGTGGAAAGATCTGTCCCGGGGATCGCCAGGAGGGTAGTGAAGAAAGAAATGGGAGAAAGGGATGATCGATGTGTCAAAACTCGATCCAAATTTTAAGTATGAGATAACGAAGGAGCCTGGTGGAGAGCACATCACCCGTTGCTTTGCCTGTGGTACATGCAGTGCAACTTGTCCAGTTCGAGGAATAAACGAGGAGTACAATCCTCGAAGGATCATCCGCATGGCTCTTCTGGGTATGAAGGAAGAGGTCCTTTCTAGCGATTTTATCTGGCTGTGCGCCAGCTGCTACAGTTGTGAGGAGAAATGTCCTCAGGATGTGAGAATCGCTCATCTTATGAACGCCATCAAGAACATTGCCGTGAGGGAGGGCCACATACACCCCTCTTTCAGGGCTCAACTCGAGGCCCTCTTCGCCCACGGAAGGCTCTATGAGGTTACCGAATTTGACAACAAGAAAAGAGCGAAGTGGGGTCTGCCCGAGATAAGGGAAAACGTTGAAGGGACTCGCAAGCTCTTTCGAAAGACCGGGATGGAGAAACTGGTAAAAGGGGAGGGAAGGGAAGAATGAAATATGGTCTGTTCCTCGGATGTACCGTGCCGGTAAGGGCTTTGAATTATGAGCTTGCTGCCAGGAAAGTGGGGGAGAAGCTGGGCCTAGAGTTTCAGGATATACCAGAATTCGGCTGCTGCGGTTTTCCGGTGAAGTCAGTGGACAGAATGACTTTCATCCTGATGGCGGCCGAGAATTTGAGCGTGGCAGAGGATGCCAATCTAGACATATGTAGTCTTTGCAGTGCGTGCTCATCGGTACTGACTGAGGTAGACAGGCAGCTCAAAGAGAATCAAACTCTCCGAAATCGAGTCAACGAGGAGCTTTCCCGGGTTGGCCGAAAATACCAAGGGAGAATCCAGGTGAAACACTTGGCCAGGATCCTTCACGAAGACGTAGGGTTGCCGAGGATCAAGGAGATGGTGAAGCGCCCCCTTTCGGAGTTTAATTTTGCCGTCCACTATGGCTGCCATTACCTCAAGCCCTCCGAAGTGTATGGTGAGTTCGAGGAACCCGAGAATCCTCGTACTCTTGATGAGCTTCTCCGGCTGACTGGAGCCAAATCTATTCCCTACGAGGACAAAAATGAGTGCTGCGGTGGTGGCGTTCTGGGGGTCGACGAGGCGACGGCCCTAAAGATAGCAGCCTTAAAGCTCGATCATGTAAAGGCTAGCGGAGCTGACGCTCTTGTTCTTATTTGCCCTTTCTGCAACATCATGTATGAGGCGAACCAGAAAAAAATAGAAAAACTGTCAGAGACTGAATTTAATCTGCCTGTTCTTTATTATCCCCAGGTTCTTGGTCTTGCTCTGGGAATTCCTCCGGATGAGCTGGGATTTCGCATGAACCGGGTTAAGCCCCGGGAAATTCTGAGTAGGCTCGGCTAGTGCTTCTTTGAGTGAATTTTCCTCAAGGAGAAAGATCCAATTATCTCTGACAGGGCACTGGGGCTGACTTTTCAGACTGAGAAGGAGACCGGCATGAAGGAAACAGAGTTACCCGGCATGGTGAAGGTCCGGCAGATATTTGAGGCTCCGAGTTTGGACAATGTTGCTCGGGAACTAAAAGAAGGGATCGCCAGATCAGGACTTAAAGAAAGGTTGAAAGCTAATGATGAGGTGGCGGTAACCGCTGGGAGTAGAGGCATAGCCAACATTGCCCAGATTACTGCCACCATAGTGGAGGAGCTCAAGAAACTGGGAGCTCGTCCCTTCATAGTTCCTGCCATGGGATCCCATGGGGGAGCTAGGGCTGAAGGGCAAATTGAAGTTCTGGCCAGTTATGGGATTACCGAGGATTCGGTGGGAGCCCCAATCCGCTCTTCTATGGAGGTAGTAAAGGTCGGAGAGATAAAGGATCACGTTCCTGTCTTCATGGACAAGATATCTCTCGGGAGTGATGCTATTGTTGTAGTCAATCGTATTAAGCCCCACACTTCCTTTAGAGGTCCATTTGAGTCGGGTCTGATGAAAATGCTAGCCATTGGACTGGGTAAGCACGAAGGAGCCTCCCTGGTTCACTCTTTTGGCTCCAAGGGCTTAAGAGAAATGATTCCGGAGGCAGCCAGAGTTATGATGAGGGAAGCTAATTTTGTCCTGGGAGTTGGCATACTGGAAAATGCGTACGATGAGACCGCTAGAATCGTAGTTCTTGATCCAGAGGAGTTTGAAAAAGAAGAGCCGCATCTGTTGGAGGAAGCGCGGGATCTTATGCCCCATCTTCCTTTTGATGATATAGACATCCTTATTGTGGATGAGATAGGGAAGAATATCAGTGGCACCGGTATGGATACCAATATTATTGGTCGCCTCTTGATAAGAGGGGAGAAGGAATTCAAGAAGCCCGAAATCAATAAGATCATCGTTTTTGATGTAACTCCTTCCTCCCACGGGAACGCCATGGGGGTGGGGCTGGCCGATATTACCACTAGAAAGCTGGTTAACAAAATTGACTATCACGCTATGTATACCAATGTCTTAACCTCGGGTTTTCTAAATCGTGCCTTTGTTCCCCTCACCTGCGAGACGGACAAAGAGGCCATAACTACAGCCATAGGCACTTTTAAGGGAAAGGATCCGGACAGGGTTAGGGTAATGAGGATAAAGAATACTCTCCAGATAGAGAAATTGTATATTTCGGAGTCTCTGCTCCAAGAGGCTCGAACCAGGGATGATATCCAGATCCTGGGTGAAATGAAACCAATGAAATTTGATACCCAGGGGCACCTGACAGGAGGAGACTATGCTTGAAGAGCTGCGTGCTGTGGTGGGGGATGAGAATGTCTCCGATGATGCGGCGGACCGGTATGTCTATGGCTCGGATGCCTCAATGCATCAGAGTTCCCCTTCAGTAGTGGTGAGGCCCGTGAGTGCGGGCGAGGTTCAGAAAATCTTAAGATTTGCCAACGGAAGAAAGATCCCTGTGGTGCCTAGAGGTGCAGGGACGGGCGAATCAGGAAGCGCTGTTCCCATAGATGGAGGAATTGTGCTGGATCTCAAGCGCATGGACAGAATACTGGAAGTCCGGCCCGAAGACATGTTCTGCCGAGTGGAGCCCGGAGTAGTCAATGACGAGCTGAATCGGCAGCTGAAACCTTATGGATTCTTCTTTCCTCCAACACCGGCAAGCGGAAAGGTGTGCACCATAGGTGGGATGATTGCCAACAATGCTTCGGGAATGAGAGCTATGAAGTACGGAGCCACCCGGGATGCCGTCTTGGGCCTAAAGGTGGTCTTAGCCAATGGAGACCTGGTGACCATGGGCAGTGCTACTATCATTCAAGCTTCGGGTTACCAACTGGAAAGATTGATGGTGGGAAGTGAAGGGACCCTAGGAGTTATTGTGGAAGCCACCCTCCGTGTGAGACCCCTGCCCGAAGAAAGAACCGTGGGAAGGGCTGTATTCTATGAGCTGACTCAGGCAGGAGACGCTATCTCCAAAATAGTTGCAACAGGGATCGTCCCCTCGGCCCTGGAACTTATGGACGAGGTAGCCATTAAGTCAGTTAATAAGGCTCTGGGGGCCGGTCTTCCCGAAGTGGAAGCTCTGATCTTATTTGAGTGCGATGGAGTCAAAGCTAGTTTCCATCACGAGATAAAGAAGATAAAAAGAATCTTGGAGGAATGTGGTGCTTTTGACATCGTTATTAGTGACGATCCTCAGGAAATGGAGAAGCTCTGGGAGGTAAGATCTTCCGTTTTTCCCGCCACCAGTATGTACAAGGAGAACCGCATCCGCGCAACTTTAGCCGAGGATGTCACCGCTCCTGTCTCCAGGCTCCGAGAGCTAGTGGAAGGGATTCACCAGATTGCCAGGGACAACGATCTGCTCATTGGGACTTATGGACATGCTGGCGAGGGGCTTATTCACACTGCCTTCCTTGTTGATCCCAGGCTGCCTGACGAGTGGGATAGGACCCGCAAGGCTGTGGACGAGGTCTTCGCTCTGGTGCGCCACCTGGGGGGAACTACCTCGGGAGAACACGGCATAGGAATTTCCAAAGCTCCTTACTTTAAGAAGGAGAGGCAGGACCTTTTGGAGCTCATGAGGGGAGTCAAGAAGGTCTTCGACCCTAATAACATCCTCAATCCTCACAAACTAATGGATGCTCCAGAAGATTTCTTCACTGCTACCAAATTGAGATATCCTATCAAGGAGAGAAGATGAAGACCAAAGCGCTCGAGAGTTGGGAAAGGGATATGCTTCGCTGCATCAGGTGTGCCTACTGTTTTGTAGACTGCCCGATCCTCACGGAATTGGGTTGGGAGTCGGCAGGAGCAAGATCCAAAGTGATTCTCTCCTATGGCCTGAAGGAGGATGAGATAGAATGTAATCAGCTCATCAAAGATAGGCTATTCCAGTGCTGTCTTTGTGCTCAGTGTGAGATAAATTGCCCGGCCAAGGTTGAAGTGGGTGGCGTGGTGAGGGCGGCCCGGAAGGACTTGGTAGAAGCAGGACACTATTTCGAAGCTCATAGAGTGATGAGGGAAATGGTAAAGAAAACCGGCAATGTCTACGGAGAGGAAAAAAAGGACTTCCATTATCCA
Source organism: Candidatus Aerophobota bacterium (assembly GCA_030602105.1). Lineage (GTDB taxonomy): Bacteria > Aerophobota > Aerophobia > Aerophobales > AE-B3A > SOJT01. Next base: position 5,979 of record JAUWAK010000016.1, read on the forward strand.
AAGGTGGGTGCGGAGTTTGCTTTGTTCGTAGGGTGTGTAGGCAAACATCGGGAAGAGGAAAGTCTGAAGAAGACTGTCGCGCTTCTCAAGAAATTGGGGGTCTCCCTTACCAGTATTGACGAAGTCTGCTGTGGGGGAGTATTTGGTGATGTGGGTTTTCAGGCAAGCCCCGAAGATGCCGAGCATATCAAAGAGGAGGTAAAGAAAGCTAAGGTCAAAAAGCTCCTCACTACCTGTCCCATGTGTTACCGCACCTTCAAGGAGGATCCACGATTCGAAGGCTTAGGGGTCGAGGTTCTCCATATTACTGAGCTTTTGGAGAAGCTCGACCTACCCGTCAAGACAAACAGGAAAATAACCTATCATGATCCCTGCGATTTGGGAAGACACAGCGATCTCTACGACGTTCCGAGAAATGTCATAAGGAAGTTTGCCCCTGACTTTCAAGAGATGTCCAAAAATCGTGAGAATGCTCATTGCTGTGGTGCGGGAGGTGGGGTAAGGGGATCTTTTACCCGGCTTTCTATTGATATGGCCAAAAAGAGACTCCAGGAGGCCATAGACACGGGAGCGGAAGTTCTTCTCACCGAGTGCGCTTCCTGTCTCCATAATCTCAAGAACGCTAGAAAAAGAAAACAGAAAATTCAAATCTACAATATTTCGGAGTATCTTTCCCTGCTTATGGATGGAGAGGTAGGATGAGGATCTATGAATATCAGGCCCATGAGGTTTTTTCCTCCCACGGGATCCCTACGCCCCAAATGGAGCTCACCCGTACTGCCAGAGGGGCCGAGGAGATAGCCAAAAGATTCGCACGTCCCGTAGCAGTCAAGGCCCAGGTCCTGGTGGGAGGCAGAGGGAGGGCCGGGGCAGTCAAGATAGCCCAGAGCCCGGATGAGACTCATGAAGCCGCCAGTAGGATTCTCTCCTTGCATGTTAAGGGCGAGCGGGTGAGAGAGGTACTTGTCCAGGAGGCTCTTCAGATAAAGGAGGAGTACTACTTGGGGATCACCGTGGATCGCTCCCATAGATGCCCTGTGGTAATGGCTTCCCCGTCGGGAGGAGTCGAAATAGAAGAGGTAGCAAAGCTCACGCCCCAGAGAATCTTCAAGAAGCTCATCCATCCCCTCGTCGGTTTCCAAAACTACCAGGCGAGGTTGCTGGCCTTTTCCCTGTCTCGAAACAAAGAAAGAGCCACGGGGATAGCTGATATTCTCACCAGCCTCTTCCGTATATTTGAGGAATTGGATTGCTCTTTGGCCGAGATCAATCCGCTTGTCATAACCGAAGACGAAAAGCTTTGTGCTCTGGATGCCAAGATTGTCATAGATGATAATGCTCTTTATCGCCATCCTGAGCTATCCTCGTTGGGAAACATCGAGGCCGAGGATCCTTTAGAAGTCAAGGCGAGACAGCGGGGTTTAAGCTATGTGCGTCTGGACGGCGAGATCGGATGCATCGTTAATGGAGCGGGACTGGCTATGGCCACTATGGACCTGGTCAAACGGTACGGATCTGAGCCGGCGAATTTTCTGGATATAGGAGGAGGAGCAAGTAAAGACAGAGTAAGCTCGGCTCTGGATATTGTTCTCTCTGACAGGAAAGTGAAGGCTATTCTGGTGAATATATTTGGAGGCATCACTCGATGCGATGTGGTAGCTGACGGGCTGAAAGAAGCCATCACCCGGATGAAACTAAATCTTCCCCTGGTTATTAGACTTTCCGGTACCAATGAAGACGAAGGGCGGGCCAGGCTCGCCCACACCAAGGCTATTTTGGCGGGCAGCATGGATGAAGCAGCCAGGATAGCGGTTCGAGAGGCAAAAAAATGAGTATACTCGTTTGTTCTGATACTCGGGTAGTGGTTCAGGGAATAACGGGCAGGGAGGGAAGTTTCCATACTGCCGGGATGAAGGAATACGGAACCAAAATCGTTGCAGGCGTCACTCCTGGAAGGGAAGGGGAGAGGGTGGATGGGATCCCTGTTTATAATACAGTCAAGAAAGCTCGCCAGGAAAGTGCGGCCAACACCTCGGTGATTTATGTTCCTCATCAGTTTGCTCCTGATGCTATTCTTGAAGCTGCAGATGCCGGGGTGGAGCTGATTGTCTGTATCACCGAAGGGATTTCCACTCTGGACATGATTAAGGTTTGCTGTTATGTCAGTATTAGAGGCTCAAGGCTCATTGGACCTAACTCTCCAGGAGTCATATCACCGGGTAAGACAAAAGTTGGTATTATGCCGGGAGCGATTCATAAGGAAGGGTCCGTGGGAGTGGTATCAAGAAGTGGCACTCTCACCTATGAGGTGGTGCAGAATCTGAGCATGAGTGATCTTGGTCAATCGACCTGCGTAGGTATTGGAGGTGATTCCATCATTGGGTCTTCCTTCGTTGATATTCTCTCTCTTTTTGAAGAGGACTCCGAGACCCAGGCCATTGTCCTTATTGGTGAAATCGGAGGAAGGGACGAAGAGGAAGCGGCGGCCTTTATCAGGGAAAAAGTCACTAAGCCCGTAGTGGCCCTGGTTGCGGGAAGATGTGCTCCTCGGGAAAAGCGAATGGGACACGCAGGGGCTATCATATCCGGAGGGGAAGGGACGGCAGACCATAAGATAAAGGCCTTTGAGGAAGCATCTATCTCCGTAGCTGAGTCTCCCGGCAATGTTGCGCAGATTCTTCGAGCGGAATTGGAACAGGAAGGGGACAGACAGAATCTTTGAAAAAGAAAGGTGAGAATGAAGAACAAAGAGACTCTCATAGAGAAAATGCACTGGCTTACCTTTGGCCCCATAAGTATCTATGAGCCTTGGTGCAAAGGCTGTGGGATATGCGTGGAATTCTGTCCCAAGGATGTTCTCATCCTGGGAGAGGATGGCAAGCTGGTGGTCCGGGATGTGCACTCCTGCACGGAGTGTGGTCTTTGTGAGATAAGATGCCCCGATTTTGCCATTGTCATTGAAGAATAACACCTTTCTTTGTTTTTCAGTCATTAGAGTTTTTCTGAAATTTCCATGCTCTCAAGTGGTATAGGGGAAAAGCTTATGGAGAAACCGGCACTAATATCGGGGAATGAAGCTGTAGCTTATGGAGCGCTAGCAGCAGGGGTTCGTTTTTTCGCTGGGTATCCTATTACTCCTTCCTCGGAAATTGCGGAGACGCTGTCTGAACTTTTGCCCAGGATGGGAGGAAAGTTCGTTCAAATGGAGGATGAGCTGGCCAGTATGGGTGCTATAGTGGGAGCATCTCTGGCTGGAGTCAATTCCATGACAGCCACCAGCGGTCCCGGATTTTCCCTGATGCAAGAGAACATAGGTTTTGCTTTCATGACTGAAGTACCTTGTGTCATAGTCAACGTACAGAGAGGCGGTCCTAGCACCGGACTTCCCACCAAGCCTTCCCAGGGGGATGTAATGCAGACCCGGTGGGGCACCCATGGCGGTTGTAACACCATAGCTCTTTGCCCCTGGTCGGTGAGAGAAACCTTTGATCTTACCATCGATTGCGTGAATCTGGCAAACCGCTACCGTCTGCCTGTGGTTCTCTTGCTGGATGAAGTCATAGCTCACATGAGGGAGAAGGTAGTCCTGCCTTCTTTTGGAGGAGTGAAGAAGGTGCAGAGGAAGAAGCCCACCTGTCTGCCTCAAGAATATTTGCCCTACGAGATCACCGAAGATGACATTCCCCCCATGGCTGACTTCGGAGAAGGCTACCGCTACCATGTCACAGGACTGACCCATGATCCAACCGGCTTTCCTACTTCCAATGCCAAAGAGATTGATCAACTGGTGCGCCGGCTCTATGGAAAGATTGAGAGATACCGGGATGAGATTACTCGAATAGAGGAAGAGTATCTGGCGGATGCCCAGATACTGGTTTTTGCCTACGGCTCGGTGTCCCGCTCCGCCATTAGCGCCGTTAAAGAGGCCAGGGCCAGGGGAATAAAAGCAGGACTCCTGAGACCTGTCTCCATTTGGCCTTTTCCTGACAAACACATCTCTCGGCTAGCAGATCAGCTAAAAGCTATTATTGTTGCGGAGATGAACCTGGGACAGATGATAGGCGAAGTAAGGAGGGCAAGCTGCGAGAGAGTAAAAATTTTGGGGGTGACGAGGGTTGACGGGGAACTTATCACACCGGATGAGATACTGACTGCTATCCAGGAGGTGAGCTAGTGGGTAGGCTGCTAAAGTACTTAAGGCTGGATAAATTTCCCACTGTCTGGTGTGCGGGCTGTGGGGTGGGAATAGTTATGGGCTGCATTATTAGAGTGGTGGATAAATTGAAGGTTAATCCAGACAAAGTGGTTATTGTATCCGGCATTGGATGCTCCGGCCGGATGCCTGGATACCTGGATTTCAATACTCTGCATACCACCCATGGCAGGGCTCTAGTTTTCGCCACGGGACTGAAATTAGCCAAGCCTTCTCTTGAGATCATTGTGGTTATGGGAGATGGAGATGCCCTGGCTATTGGAGGAAATCATCTCATTCATGCAGCCAGAAGAAATGTTAATCTTACCAGCATAATTATCAACAACTGGATATATGGCATGACCGGTGGTCAGTATTCTCCTGCCACTCCCCGGGGTGCATTCGCCACTACCGCTCCCTACGGAAATCTGGAGCCCCCTTTTGAAGTTCCTGAGCTTGTTAGGGGAAGTGGAGCCTCGTATGTGGCCAGGGGAACTGTTTATCACACCAGGCAGCTTGATAGGTTAATTGAGAGGGGTATGAGGAAAGAAGGGTTTGGACTGGTCGAGGTCCTCAGTCCCTGTCCGGTGGGCTTCGGTCGTCGCAATCAGATGAAATCAGCGATAGCGATGATGAGGTGGCAAAAGGATCGTGCAGTTTCGCTCAAAAGAGCGAGCAAAATGAATGAGGAGGAGCTAAAGGACAAGATCATAACTGGGGTTCTTTTTGAAAGGGAGGCTCCAGAATATACCCAGGAGTATGAGAGGCTTATGAGCAGGGTAAAGACCAGGAAAGAGATAGGGAAGAGGGAGATACAGACAGGGCTGGGGGAGATCCATGAGGAATAGGTATGAGCTCCGCCTGTCCGGTTCAGGAGGACAGGGCTTGATCCTGGCAGGTTTAATCTTAGCTGAAGCAGCCGGGATTTATGACAATAGGAATGTAACTCAAACTCAGAGCTACGGCCCCGAAGCCAGAGGTGGTGCCTCAAAGTCAGAGGTAGTGATCAGCGAGAGCGAGATTGACTACCCTAAAGTTACCCGTCCTGATCTTCTCCTTGCTCTAACCCAGGAGGCTTGTGACGAATATCACCGTGACCTTCGAGAAGATGGAATTCTCATAGTTGATTCCTTTCGTGTGAAGAGAGTTCCTTCCCCTGGAGCTTTCTCCATACCCATCAGTCAGATCGCAAGAAAGGAGGTGGGGAAGGAATTGGTAACCAATATAGTCGCTCTGGGTATCATCACCGAGCTAACCGGGGTTGTTTCTCGAGAGGCTGTCAAGAGGGCTGTTTTGGATAGGGTCCCTGGAGGAACGGAAAAACTGAACATAAAAGCTCTTGAGGTTGGCTTCAGAATTGGTAGAGAAAGGAGGATGTCTCGATGAAGGGATTCTTTGGTGTACTTTTGAGGGTAAACTTAACTGATCAGAGCTACCATTCAGAGGAAATTCCCGACGAAGTTCTCAAGACCTACTTTGGAGGAAAGGGACTGGGGACCTATTTAATGCTGAAGCTCATTCCGGCGGGCGTCGACCCTTTAGGTGAAGAAAATAGACTCATTTTCACCACCGGGAGTGCCACGGACACCAAAATTCCTGCTTCTAGTAGATACGGTGTCTTTAGCAAATCCCCCTTAACTCAGTTCTACGGCGAATCTTACTCGGGAGGAACGGTTGCTCCACAGCTCAGCAGAACCGGCTTCGACGCTATCGTCTTTGAGGGCGCTTCTAGATCTCCTGTATGGGCAGAAATCTCTCCCAACAAAGTAGTTTTTCACCCGGCCTCCCATCTCTGGGGCAAAGACACCTATTTCACTCAGGATACAGTATTGAAGGAGGCAGGGGACCCTCGGGCCCAGGTGGTAGTCATTGGACCGGCGGGTGAGAGATTAGTCCGATTTGCCTGTATCCAGAATAACTACTGGCGCTCCGCAGGAAGATGTGGAATGGGAGCAGTAATGGGTTCTAAGAAACTCAAAGCAGTTGTCTTTTATGGAGACAAAAAAAGGGAGTTTGCTCACGAAAATCTTTTGAACCAATATATCAAGGACTTAAGGAATAGGGGGAAGGATGATCCCGGAGTGGCAGCTTATCGAAGACTGGGTACTCCTCAAATGGTGGCTGCCACCAACCGAGCCGGTGTATTTCCTACCAGATACTGGTCCAAGGGCACCTATGATGATTGGGAAAAAATAAGTGGGGAGGCTCTTCTTGAGAATCTGGAGGTGAAGCCCCATGCGTGTACTCACTGTTTCATTGCCTGTGGAAGGTTGAGCAAAGTTTTGAAGGGAAGGCATAAGGGCCTCCTCATAGAAGGCCCGGACTTCGAAACTATCTACGCTTTCGGGGGTCTTTGTTTGATTGATAGTCTCGAGGAAATAGCCTATCTTAACGATCTTTGTGATAGATTGGGAATGGATACTATCACTACCGGCAATTTGGTAGGCTTTACTATGGAAGCTTCCGAGAGGGGCGCCGTTGACTTCAAGCTAAGCTACGGGGATGCTCAAGGTGCAGCAGAACTCGTTCAGGCCATAGCCAGGAAGGACGGCTTTGGGGCCATTCTGGCTGAAGGGATAAAGTCGGCCAGCGTAAAGCTTGAGCTAGAGGATCTGGCCATTCATGTGAAAGGGCTGGAGCCAGCTGCCTACGATCCCAGGGTCCTTAAAGGAATGGCTCTTGCCTATGGAACATCTGATCGGGGAGCCTGTCACCTCAGGGCCACTATATACAAGCCGGAGCTTTCCGGTATGGCAGATCCCAGTGCGGTGGAGGGTAAGGCAGAGCTATTAATTGACTACGAGGACCGTCACACTCTCTTTGATACTCTTGTTCTCTGTCGCTTTTTCCGGGATCTCATCCCATGGGAGGATATATCAACCATCTATGAGGCAACAACCGGGCTTAAATTCAGCAAGGAGGATCTCAAGGGAATATGCTCGAGAATTATGGATGCCACGCGCAAGTTCAACCTTAGAGAAGGATTAACCAGAAAGGATGATGATCTTCCGCCCAGATTCTACACCGAACCGATCGGAGACGGCAAGGTCATAAAAAGAGACGAGTACCAGGTAATGCTCTCCCAATACTATCAGCTTCGAGGTTGGGATGAGGAGGGCATACCACCTCACGGGAGATCTTTCGGCCATGAGCAGAAACCCTGAGAAAGGAGGGAAGAACAATGTTTGGTGGTTATACGGGAAAAATTCTGAAGGTTGACCTGGACAAAGGGAGGACTCAAAGCGAGTCTCTTGATGAGGATCTTCTCAGAGATTTCGTTGGTGGTAGTGGAGTAGGAGCCAAAATGCTTTATGAAAAAACTCCTCGAGAGACCGACCCCTTATCAGGGGATAATCCCCTTATTTTTATGGTGGGTCCCCTCACCGCTACCAGAGTCCCTTGCACAGGTAGACATGCCGTTATCACGAAGTCTCCTCTTACTGGAATTTTTGCCGAGTCCAACGTGGGAGGCTATTGGGGGGTGGCTCTGAAACGGGCTGGCTTTGATGGAATCATCTTTGAGGGAAAAGCAAAATCTCCTACCTATCTTTGGATCAATGATGAGAAAATTACTCTCAAGGATGCCCGTCACCTTTGGGGCAAGAACAGTAGAGAGACCGATGAGATTCTTAAGAAAGAGACACATCCTAAGGCGGTGACCGCGGTTGTCGGACCAGCAGGGGAAAGAATGGTGAAGATCTCCTGCATCGTTCATGACGGAGCCAACGCTCGTATGGCTGGTCGCTGTGGGGTGGGGGCAGTGATGGGCTCCAAGAATCTAAAAGCGGTGGTGGTCTACGGGTCAAAAGAGGCCTCGGTGGCCGAGCCGGAAAAGCTAAGAACGAGCATTAAGGCGGGAAGAGCTATTATCAGAGAGGCCGCCGGACCCTGGGGCAAGCTCGGAACTTCCGGAGGAATCGTGAACTATGAGAAAGTGGGAAATTTCCCTCATCAGAACTGGTTCTTGTCTGACTGGGGAGAGGAGGAAGCAACCCGGATTACCGGTCAAACCATGGCTGATACTATTCTTACCGGGCAGTATGCCTGTGCGCACTGTCCTATTGCCTGTGGACGGGAAATCCAGGTCAAAGAAGGACCTTTTGCCCCCCTGGAAGGGAAAGGCCCAGAATATGAAACTCTGGGAGTGATGGGAGGGCTCTGTCTGGTGGACAGTTTAGAGGCGATAGCTAAGGCATCTCAGCTTTGTGACCTTTATGGGCTGGACACCATTTCTACCGGAGGATTGGTAGCCTTTGCCATTGAAGCTTACCAGAAGGGATTGATCACTAAAAAGGATACTGGAGGCCTGGAGCTTAAGTGGGGCAGTGCCGACTCTCTGGTAGAGCTTGTTGAGAAGATAGGCAAGGGTGAAGATATCGGTAGACTTTTGGGCGAAGGAGTGAAGCGAGCGGCTGAGGAAATTGGGGGAGGTGCAATCGAGTTTGCCATCCAGGTAAAAGGACTGGAATTTCCTGCTCATGATCCTCGATGTTTTCACAGTGTAGCTTTATCCTACGCTACCTCCAACCGGGGGGCCTGTCATCTGGCCGGCTGGTCTCACCCCTATGAGATGAGTCTGTCGCAGCCTGACATAGGGATTGCTGAGCCGCACGAGCGTCACCAACTGGAAGGCAAAGCTGAATTTACGGCGAAGTTGCAGAATCTTATGTGTATGTTTGATGCCCTCCTTCTCTGTAAATTCGCTCAGATTGGTGGAGGTCTCAAAGTTCATCATATGGTTGATTGGCTGAATCTGGTTACCGGTCAAGACATGGGAGTGGAAGAGTTTATGAGAACGGGAGAGAGAATCTTCAATCTCAAAAGGCTCTACAATACCCGCTGCGGGATTACCCGCAAGGACGACTCTCTTCCCCCTCGCATCCTTACTCATAAAAGAGCGAGAGGAAAACTCCCGCCCCTGAGCGAGCTGCTCAGTGACTACTACCAGTATCGAGGGTGGAGCGAGGACGGCATACCCTTGCCTGAGAAATTGACGCAGCTGAACTTGCATTAGGAGGTGAGGGATGAGGATTCATGAATATGAAGCTAAGAATCTCTTCAAACAGTCCAAGATTCCTGTTCCGAGAGGTAATGTCGCCACTTCCCCTGAAGATGCCCGCAGAGTAGCCGGCCAGATAGGACTTCCGGTTACCATAAAGGCCCAGGTTCTCATTGGAGGAAGGGGGAGGGCTGGAGGAATCAAGTTTTCCGAGGATCTGGGGGAAGTTGAGGAGCTTACCCGTAAGGTGCTTGGTATGGAGATAAGGGGGTATGAGGTTGACAGTGTTCTTGTAGAGGAGAAATTAGAGGTAAAAGAAGAGCTTTATCTCGGTGTAACTATAGATGGATCTTTAGGCTGTCCCGTACTCATGACTTCCTCAGAAGGCGGGGTGGAGATCGAGGAGACTGCTCGGCGGCATCCTGAGAAGGTTTTCTCCAGACACCTGAAGCCATTTGGGGATCTCAGGGTCTATCAGGCTCGTGAGCTAGCCAAGAAACTA
>JAUWAK010000047.1 GCA_030602105.1 Candidatus Aerophobota bacterium
CTACTCTTTATCTTAAGGGAAGGCTCCCCCACACCCTTACCCAGAAGATCCTCTTTTCTCACCGCAGCTACCTGAATATGCATATCAATCCGATCCAGAAGTGGACCGGAGATTTTGTTAAGATGCTTCTGAATCTCTAAAGGACTGCAGCTGCATTCCCTGCGCGGATCACCAAAGTAGCCACAAGGACAAGGATTCATGGCGCCTACCAACATAAAGCGGGCAGGATAAGTCACCGAGGTGATGGTGCGGGAGACAGTCACCATTCCATCCTCCAGGGGCTGGCGCAGAGACTCCAGGACATGGCGGGGAAACTCCGAAAGCTCATCCAGAAAGAGAATACCGTTATGGGAAAGAGAGATCTCACCGGGTCGAGGAATCCTTCCTCCTCCAACAAGGCCAGGTTCGGAGACGGAATGGTGGGGACTTCGAAAGGGACGAGTACCAATGAGAGCCTGGCTTGTCCCTAGAAGGCCCGCTACGGAATGAAGCTTGGTTGTCTGTATGGCTTCTTCCAGGGTAAGATCAGGAAGGATGGTAGGAAGACGACGGGCCAGCATAGTCTTTCCCGCTCCAGGAGGACCGATCATAAGTACATTGTGAGATCCTGCAGCAGCTATCTCCAGGGCTCTTTTCACATACTCCTGACCTTTTACCTCAGAGAAATCTACCTCATAACTTGAGGCCTCCTTGAGCACCTCCTCTAGGCTGCAGCGGTAAGGAGAAAGAGAGATCTCACCACTTAGAAACTCAACTGTTTGGCGAAGACTTCTAACAGGAAAAACATCTACATCTTTTACTACCGCTGCTTCCCTGGCGTTGGCTTCCGGGATGATAAGAGCGTCTCTTCCTTCTTTTTTGACCTCAAGGGCAATGGGAAGAGCCCCATTGATACGGCGCACCTGTCCATCCAGAGCAAGCTCGCCCAGAATGGAGAAGCTCTGAAGCTTATCTTCCTGTAGCTGTCTTGTGGCTTTAAGAATGCCTAAGGCTATGGGTAGATCAAGGGAGGACCCTTCCTTTTTGATATCAGCAGGGGCAAGGTTTACCGTGATTCTTTTTACAGGAAAATCAAACTGGGAGTTCTTTATGGCAGAAGTGACTCTTTCTTTTGACTCCTTTACCGCCACATCAGGAAGACCCACTATATTAAACCTGGGAAGACCCCGGGCAAGATCAACTTCAACTTCCACGGTATAGGCATCTATCCCAAGGAGTGAGCTCGAGTATACCTTGGCCAGCATCACATCCCCTTTGCCCTGAATCTATAGGAGCTCAGGAGGGATGTCAAGCTGCAACATGACACAATCAGCCATTCATATTTTCATTGCGACTTCTTCTCCTTCATAGACAGCTTCCATAGCTTCCCTTGGCTGGGAGGCATCACCTATCACATAGAGCTCTCTTACCTTCCCCTGAAGACTTTTAGCAATAGAGTCGTTCGGGATCGAGCCAACAGCCAAAAAGATGGCATCGAATCCACTAATCTTTCTGCGACCGGAAGCATCCTCCACTACGGCATAGCCCTTCCCCAGTTCTTTCACCGTTGTAGATGTAAGGGTGGTTACCCCTTTTTTTGCGAGCCTCTCTGAGAGATAGTGCTTCAGGTGGACCACTAGATCCGATGCTATCTCATCCAACATCTCAACTATGGTCACCTCGCATCCCTCTTCTGACAAAAAGTCAGCCGTCTCCGCTCCAACACCACCCCCACCAACCACGAGCACCCTCCTGCCTACCAGGTCTATCCCCTTGGATAAAGCTTGGTCAACTGAGAGGGCACTGCTCTCTTTTACTCCCTTCCAATCTGGAAAGCGTGGGAGGGCCCCGGAAGCAACGATCACTACATCAGGTTTGTCACTCTCCAACTCATCAGCGGTGAACTCCTTACCCACCTCAAGGGTTACCCCCAGCTTCCTGACTTTTTTCTCGAGGTAATCCAGAAAATCATTCAGGATGCCTTTCTTCGGAGGAATAGCGGCGAGTCTCATCCTTCCGCCTAATCTGTGCTCCTTCTCAAAGACCGTCACCTGATGTCCTCGTAGAGCCGCTATTTCAGCTGCCTTAAGTCCACCCGGCCCCCCACCCACAATCCAAACTTTCTTGGGCCGAGCGGCTTTTGAGGGCCTAAATCGAGCTTCATTACCAGTCTCTGGGTTGACACAACATTGAAGTGCGCCCTTTCTAAAGCTCTGAATGCACCGATTGCAGGAGATGCAGGGAATAATGTCTTCAAGATGCCCCTCTCTCGCTTTTCTTGGCATGTGGGGATCCGCTATCAGAGCTCTACCCATAGAGACCAGATCGGCCTTTCCCTCCCGAAGAACCTCCTCAGCCATGACGGGGTCTCTGATTCTTCCCACGGTGATGACGGGGATCTTCACTACCGATTTTATGGCCTGTGCCAGGTGAACAAAGACACCTTCTTCTATATAATAGGGTGGCTGGTTCAGATAACCTGAGGCTGCGTTACATGCTGAGACATGCAGGGCATCAGCCCCTTCTTTTTCCAAAATTTTGGCGATCTCTTTTGTCTCTTCTATTCTGAGCCCCCCGTCCACATACTCATCCCCGCTCAACCTGCAAATGATAGGAAAATCCGGACCCACCCGGCCGCGCACTGACTTCAGGACCTCCAGAGCAAACCTGGACCTTCCCTCAATGTTGCCGCCATAACCATCTTCTCTCCTGTTGGAAAAAGGAGAAAGAAAAGAGCAAATGAGGTATCCATGGGCCATATGGATTTCAACACCGTCAGCCCCAGCCTTTCTGACTCTTTCGGCTGCCCTTGAGAATGCTTCTCGGATATCCTCTATTTCATTCAAAGAAAGTTCATGCGGAATTTCGTTTCTGGTCGGACAGGATACGGGGGAGGGCCCAACAATGGGAGACCCTGTAACTGCGGATGAAGTTTGCCTTCCTGCGTGATTAAGCTGAACGATGATCTTCCCCCCCACCCTGTGGACGGCTTCGACTAGTTCCGCGATGCTGGAGCTATGTTTATCGGTGCTGATGAGGAGCATATTCGGGCTTGCCCTGCCTTGCTCCAGAATACCTGTGTGCTCCACGGTGATATACCCCACACCTCCTCTTGCACGTTCTACGTAGTAGGCAACCTGACGCTCAGTTACAAGACCCTCCCCAGTGGCGTAATTTGTTGCCAAAGGGGGCATTACAATACGACTCTGCATCTTGAGGGTTCTGATGGAAAACGAACTGAAGAGGTTATCTAAGCTCATAGTATCTCCTCCTGATGATTTATTCCTTATCTTTCAACCTTTGACTGCACCTGCCCCCCATCCTGCAATGAGATTCCTCTGGATGAAGGTGAAGAATACCAGGACGGGTATGGTGATCATCATTCCCCCAGACATAATCATTCCCCAATCGATCACGGTGGCATTATAAAGATCTGCTATCCCAACAGACAGGGTCTTGAGTTCATCCGAGGTGATAAGAATTCTGACAAAAATATAATCGTTCCATGCCAATATGAAGGTAAAAATTCCAGTGGCAATAATACCGGGTAATGCTAGCGGAAAAACCACATGAATAATTGCCTGGATTCTTCCGGCCCCATCAGTCAAGGCAGCCTCCTCCAACACTATAGGTATACTCTGAAAGAATGCTTTAAGCAGCCATATATTAAAGGGTAGACAAAAAGCGGTGTAAGCCATTATCAGGGCAAAATGCGTGTTGGCAATTCCTATTTTCCTGATAAGTACATAAAAGGGGATAATGATCATAATAGGGGCAAACATGTAGGTGAAAAGAATGAGACTGGCGATTCTTTCACGGCCGTAATATCTGAATCGGGTCAGGCTATAAGCTCCAGCCGTAGCGATGATCATGGTAACGACGACAGCTGAGGTTGAAACAATCACGCTGTTCTTGAAATATGTCAAAAAACGAGTTTGCTCAAACAGTCTTACAAAATTGGCAAGTGTAGAATCTTTGGGGAAAAAATACGGTGGATAGGCAAATATTTCCCTTAATGGCTTAAAAGCAGTAGAAATCATCCAGAAAAAGGGGAACGCCGCAAAAATGACGAGAACCAGAGCACAACCATAAATTGCCAACTGCCGTGATGAAAGAGACTTTATTTTTCTCATGCTCAAATCCCCTCTTCTCTTCTGAACATCTTGAAATATATCGCTGCGAAAGCAATTAATATTCCAAACATGATCACTGCAAGGGTTGATCCCAACCCCGCCTGATAATACATAAAGGTTCTCATATAGGCATAGACAGGTAAGGTTCTGATGTATTTTTCCGCGCCGCCACCCTGAGTGAGGAGCCAAACAGTGTCGAACTTTGTAAACATCCATATACTTCTCAGGAGTATCACCACAAAAAGAACATTTCTGAGCTGAGGAAGGGTTATGTGTATGAAGCGACTGAATGCACCGGCTCCATCCACCTTGGCTGCTTCATACAGATCCGGCGGGATAGTTTGCAGCCGACCGAGAACACTCAAGACAACGAATGGGAAAAATTCCCAAACACTAATGAGGATTAGAGAGGTCATGATATGATCTTTTCCTATCCAGCTGATAGGCTCTTTAGCGATGCCGATGGTGCGCAAAAAATAGTTAATCAGACCAAACTCACTATTAAGGAGCCACTTCCAAAGGAGGATAGCCACCACTGTAGGAATCATATAAGGAAAGAGGACAATTCCGCGGACAAAGTTTCTCCCTCGAAAAGACTCATGCAGAATCAACGCTGCGATGATGCCAATAATAATCTGCAGGGAAATAGTGCTAAAAGAATAAATGGTGCCATACCTTAGGCTCATCCAAAAATCTGGGTCTTTCAGCAAATAGACATAATTCGCAAGACCCACGAAGTTCTGCTCCGGGAAAAAGGAGTGTTTCCGAAAGAAACTGAGCCAAATGCCGTATGAAACTGGATAGACTAATAAAGCACAAATTACGAAAACGGAAGGCATGATCAACATGATTCCCGTTTTTTGGGAGCTTATCTTCACCTTTTTATCCTATTTTGCCGCCTCTTACGAAAACGAAAAAGTGCTGGGAGTTTGAGAACATACTCCCAGCACTTTTCCCGAATCATCATATTACCACTTGGCATAGCCTCCCCGCTCTAGGAGCTCTTCCGCCCTCTTCTGAGCCCTTGCGGTGGCCTTTTCTAGAGCTACGTCCTCCTTGGTTACCTCCATTACCATATCCTTGAGTATTCCCGATCCCAGAATCTCCATAAGATAAGGCTTCTCTGCCAGGTCCTTCCAGTCAATAATCAGAGTCGGCTTAACTAAGTCATTTTCCAAATAGTACTGCTGGACATCAAGCCAACCCTTCCATTTCTTGATCATGGGGGTCTCTAGATAGTCCTTGTTTCTCCGCAGGGACTTGGTTATAGGGAAGAAGTGGATTGGAACTGTCTGGATGTACTCGAGGTAGTTATCATCCTCATAGAAAAACTTCAGGAACTCAATGGCTTCTTGCGGGTTTCTGGAACCCTTGAAGAGCATCCATGGTTCTTCATCCACTTGAGCGGCAGGTTTGGTACCACCAGGTCCGTGCGGCTTTATCCAGACGTCGAAATAATCTGTATTAGCCATGTGCTCGGGCGCATACTGTTCTATTAGTGAAGCGCCTCTTCCATATCCCTGATACATCATGGCTGCTTTTTGCCCATACATGTTGGCGAAGGTCTCCAGGTATCCATGCGCTTCCCAACCGGGAGGCATATACTTGGTCAGTTCCTTCCAGAAATCAAGCATCTCCATCATCGACTTGCCTGTGAATTGAGGTCGATTCTGATCATCGAAGAGAATACCACCGTTGGCCTTGGTAAGCTCCCCTGTAAGTATATTGATGAAGAGATTGTCGCCAGGTATAGTCACTCCGTACATATCATCCGTAGTGAGAGCTTCGGCAATGTCTAGAAAATCCTCCCATGTCTTAGGACCCTCCACTATACCTTTCTCCTTGGCCAAATCCTTCCGATAAACCAAAAGGGAAGTGCCAGCGGCGTGAACCAAGCCGTAGTAATGATCCCCAAACTTACCAACCTTCTTTATCTGATCCCAGATATTCTCCTCTCCGATGTGGTTGACCAGCTCGTCCAGTGGCAAAAGCAACCCCTTATTCTGGAGTGCAGCACAGGTGACGGGCTGGCCGTGGGAAACCTCGGGGGGTGAGCCCGCTGCCAGGCCAGCCATGATTTTCCCTTCCAGGTCTCCCCATGCGAGAGCCTCTGCTTCCACCTTAATATCCGGATGCAGGGCTTCAAACCTTGCCACGATGTTGGCAATGGCCGTCCTCGATAGGGGATTGGTCTCGGTATGCCATACGTGGACAACTTTTTGTGCCGCGAAAGCCGTGCCACATAAGACAATTACAAAGGATAAGACCATCCCGAGAACTACGCGATACTTCTTTTCAAACTGCATCTTCCCCTCCTCCTTTTCCGTTTTTAAGGGTAATGCCTAACAACTATTGTTTCCTCACCTCCTCATGTGTTGTTTTTCGCTGATCTTCTGACTTAAGGCTCCTCAAAATAGCTTCCTTAGTTTGCCTGAGGTTGGAAGGATAAATGTAGTGAGATGCGGGCAAACTTTTTCTCCAGCTCAAGATTATGCAAGAATGCACTCCCCAGATTAAGGACCCTCACCCCAATAATGGCGTACTTACCATCGCCGGATGCACATTGTACAAAGTGGTGCTTCTCTGGCGTGCAAAGTAAGTGGAGAAGGATAGTCCTGTTTCACCCGGTGGATGTGGAAAGCTGGGTTGAGGAAAGAGTGGAAGAACTGAACCTCAAGGACTTCGGAATCTGAAGAGCTCTCTCGACGGAACCTAGGATGGAGCTCTTCTTCTTTTGTCGGCGGAATTCCCCCTCGTGTCCGGTGCATTTGGTAAAGGGAAAGTGAGTCTCATCGGCTAGTGTACTCCTCAATTTTTCTTTGTCAACCTTCGAATTCATGGCGTAAAATCCGACGGCAAGGATATTGGCGAAGTTGTACAAGAAGAACAAAAATTTAGTCTAACAGCCTTTGGTCAGTCCCCTTCAGGGGGCGAGACTTTACGGTAAGGAATGATGGGGCTGTGGAATTGTAGCGGGGTTTACTGGGTATTTACTCAACTGTGCACGAAATTTTTTTGGGACGGGTTGACACAGACAAAATTCGTATGATATTATACATAAGTCCCTTTACTCTGTTACACTGACTCAGCCAAATCCTGGAAAACAAGATTTGAAGCGGAGGACCTGCAAAGGAAAGGGAGACAATGATAGTAGACCTGCACTGTCATCTTTTGAAGGAGGAAGGATATCTGGAGAATCTGGTTAGGGAGGCAAAGAAACTGGGACTTAGTAAGATGTGCCTCAATGGGCTAGGGGAGCTCTATGATGAGCTGGGCAACGAGGAGGTAAAAGAGGCATTTCTCAAATATCCTCACCTCATAATTGGGTTTGGCCACCTAAGATTAGGGAAAGATTCAGTAGAAAAGGTGGATGAACTTCGTCAGGCAGGCTTTCGGGGCCTGAAAGTGATTAATCCCACCAAGAATTACGATGACAAGGATTTCTACCCTTATTATACACAAGCCGAGAAACACAACATGCCCATTCTCTTTCATACTGGAATGGTTAGGCGGACCGACAAGGATAAATCCTATGATATTTCTTGTGAGAGGATGCGCCCTATTTATCTGGATACCATCGCCAGAGCCTTTCCTCATCTTATCCTAATTGGTGCTCATCTTGGTGGTCCCTGGTTTAGAGAAGCAGCAGATGTACTCAGGTTTAATCCGAATGTTTATTTTGATATCACTGGATCAATTTCTGGCTGGGTAAGAAAGACTCCCGATTTCTTTCGCAATTACTTGTGGTGGCAGGGTGCCCGGGATAGAATTGTTTTTGGCTCCGATGTCCATTTTAGCCAGATTAAGAAGATAATAGCTAATTACCAAGGAGTACTGGAAGCTTTGAAGGTGGACAGAGCCACTCAAAATAAGATATTTGGTGAGACAGCTCTCGGAATACTAAATATCAAAATAAGATAAGAATGCCTCGTGAAGAAGCTTTGACATAGGAGAAAAGAATGGTGGAAAAACTGGAGGCAGAAGAAAAATGACCCGAACATTATGCATCTTTGAGGATGGCAAGGTGGAAAATTTTTATCCTCTTACTCTGACCAGGCCAGTGTATGATTTGAGATGTGGGATTAGCACCTTATGGGAGAAGATCAATCGGATCTCGGAGGAGAATTTGCATCTTCTCTGCAGGGAGCATCTCTCCCAGGTTACCTCGCAGAGGATAAA
>JAUWAK010000134.1 GCA_030602105.1 Candidatus Aerophobota bacterium
AGTAATCGGTCAGGAAGAGGTAAAAGAGGAAGGAGTAGGCGAGGAGGAGCGAAAGATGCTCGAGGCCAGAAAACGAATGTTCTGGGCCTGGGGCTTTACTGTGCCTGTTATCGCCTGGATGATCCCGGAGATGATCCTGGGTAAAGCCTGGCCCTCCAGGTTGGTCTTTGATTTAGGAATGGTCATTTTAGCCACACCGGTTATGTTCTGGATAGGCTGGCCTACCCTGCGCTCTGCGGGAAGGGCTATCCTTCACCGAAGCGCTAATATGGATGTCCTTATCGCCATGGGCACAACAGCATCCTATGCTACCGGTTTTGCTACTCTTTTCTTTCCTATAGCCAACTACGCCGGGGTAGCGGCTATGATCTTTGCCTTTCACCTGACCGGAAGATACATTGAAACCATGGCCAAGGGAAGAGCTTCGCAAGCTATTAAGAAGCTGTTGGAATTAGGGGCCAAGACTGCTCGCATTCTGGTAGATGGTAAGGAGAAGGAGATTCCTATTGAGGAGGTCAAGCTAGGGGATGTGATGGTGGTGCGTCCGGGCGAGAAGATCCCTACCGATGGAGAGATAATAGAAGGTGAGAGTTCTATTGATGAATCTATGGCTACGGGTGAGTCCATGCCAGTACGCAAGAAAAAGGGAGATGAGGCTATTGGAGCTACAGTGAATCAACAGGGCCTCTTAAAGGTGAAGGCAACCAAAGTAGGAAAGGATACCTTCTTATCTCAAGTCATCAAGATGGTTGAGGAGTGTCAGGGATCCAAGGTCCCTATCCAGGAGTTTGCTGATAGGGTTACCAGTTACTTTGTCCCTACCATCTTAATAGTAGCAGCTCTGACCTTTGTTTTCTGGTTTATCTTTCCTGGTGCTTTAAAAGTGGTAGGCGTGTGGGCCGAGTCTCTTCTTCCCTGGGTTAATCCCACCTTGGGAATATTTACCCTGGCTATCTTTGCCACCGTAGCCGTGTTAGTTATTGCCTGTCCCTGTGCACTAGGACTGGCTACTCCCACTGCCTTGATGGTGGGAAGCGGAATGGGAGCTGAGAATGGTATCCTTATCCGGGAAGGTGCCGCTATTCAGACCCTTAAGAATGTTCACACGGTGGTCTTCGACAAGACCGGGACCATTACCAAGGGAAAGCCCGGAGTGACCGATATTATACCGGCAGATGGATTTAAGGCTGAGGAAGTTCTCTGTCTGGCGGCCAGCGTAGAGATAGGGTCTGAGCATCCGCTGGGACAGGCTATCGTAAAAGAAGCAGAGGAAAAGCGGATAAGTCTTGTTGAGCCTAAGGGATTTGAGGCAGTTGCCGGTAAAGGAGTAAAGGCTAAGCTTGATGGGAAAGAGACTTTAGTAGGCAGCAGGAAGTTGGTTGTCCAGACCAGAGGCGCTGCCGTTATGGAGGCCGAATTAAAGCAATTGGAAGAAGAAGCTAAAACAGCCATGTTGGTAGCCACCGATGGCAGAACAGTTGGAGTAATAGCGGTAGCTGATACCTTGAAAGAGGACTCAGTCGAGGCTATAGGAGAGCTGGAGAAGATGGGTATAGAGACCGCTATGATCACTGGCGACAACCGACGTACCGCCGAGGCTGTAGCTAAGAAAGTAGGTATTCCCCGGGTTCTGGCTGAGGTTCTACCAGAGGGCAAGGTAGATGAGATAAAGAGACTCCAGGTTGAGGTAGGGACAGTGGCTATGGTGGGAGATGGGATTAACGATGCTCCCGCCTTAACTCAAGCTAATGTGGGTATAGCTATTGGTACCGGCACCGATATTGCCATCGAGGCCTCAGATGTAACTCTAGTTAGTGGGAATCTGTCCGGGGTAGTCAGCGCCATAAAACTTTCTCGGGCTACCTTTAGAAAGATCAAGCAGAACCTTTACTGGGCCTTTGGCTACAATATTGCTGCCATTCCTATAGCCATGCTGGGGCTGCTTCATCCG
This sequence comes from Candidatus Aerophobota bacterium, assembly GCA_030602105.1. Taxonomy (GTDB): domain Bacteria; phylum Aerophobota; class Aerophobia; order Aerophobales; family AE-B3A; genus SOJT01. Next base: position 1,952 of record JAUWAK010000134.1, read on the forward strand.
GTTATAGCCGAGATCGCCATGGCTTCTAGCTCCGTAAGCGTAGTCACCAATGCTAATCGCCTGAGGAAAGTGAACATTCGTCCGGATTACCTAAAGGGAGACGAGGAAAAATGAGAAAAGAGTATGGGGAAGCCATAGTGCTGATGAAAAAAAGATTAAATGTAGCTTTGCTCCCGTTGCCACAGGCCTTTTGGGGCATGGTGTAAGTCATCAGATGGGGGGAGGGGTTGACAAGAAAAAATTTTCAGTTATAATAAGACTAAATCAGTCCAATTAAGGGAGATCTAATGAAATTGACCCAGGGAGCAGATTATGGCATGGCGGCCGTTCTTTATTTATCTCAGAAGAGTGAAGATCGCCGCTACTCTCTAGACGAAATTTCCCGGGCCACCGAGATCCCTGAAGAATTTTTAAGAAAGATATTCCAAACCTTAGTCAAATCGGGTGTAATTAATTCCTTCAAGGGTAGAGGGGGAGGAGTTAGTCTTGCTCGTTCCGCAAAAGATATCACCGTAGCCGAGGTAATCAAGCCTTTAGAAGAAGAAATGGGCTTGGTCAGGTGTCTTCGAGAAAAAGAGGATTGTCCTCGCTCAAGTGAATGCATGGCCTCGAATTTCTGGCGAAAAACCCAGCAGAATTTTTTTGAAATTTTAAACAGCACTACCATTAAGGATCTGATCGAGGGAGGAAAACAAAATGCAAGAAAAGATTGAGAAAGCCCTGGCCAAGGTAAGGCCATCCTTACAAGCCGACGGGGGCGATGTGGAACTGATTGAAGTTAGCGATGAGGGAGTAGTCAAGGTTAGACTTACTGGAGCCTGTGGGGGTTGCCCTATGGCGACGATGACTCTAAAGGCGGGGATTGAAAGAGTTCTTAAAAAGGAAGTTCCAGAAGTAAAAAGGGTGGAAGCGGTCTAAAAAGGGAGGTAGTGATGAGGGTCTATCGCTGTCCCGGTCAATCTGAGAGGAACTTAAAGGCAGAGCTTTACCGATGTCCTGGTTGTGGTCACCAGGTGGAGATTTTCTCAGATGAGTTAAGGGCAAGATGCCTTCACTGTGGTAAAGAAGTCTATAGGAAGAAAACTCCTTCCTGTATTGATTGGTGCAGGGCCGCCGAGCAATGCCTGGGTTCAGAGATGTGGAGGCAATTAAAGGGGAAAAAGGGATGAAAAAGTCTTCTTT
>JAUWAK010000133.1 GCA_030602105.1 Candidatus Aerophobota bacterium
CGGGCCACAAAGGATATTTCTTCGGCCCCGGATGGTGGGAAGAGGGCGATAAGAGCCAGCTTATAGAGTCTGGCGACGGAAAACTGGACTCTTCAGGAAGATTTTATCTGGAAAAAACTCTTGAAGAAATTGGTTTCAAAGACTCGGGCCAGCTCCTTGTGGAAGCAGTGGTTACCGATCTCACTCGTCAAAGTATTGCATCTCGCACTGCGGCAGTGGTTCATCGAGGCGAGTATTACATCGGAATAAAGCCTTCCACCACTTTTACCAAGGAAGGTGAGGAAGTTAAGATTAAAGTTATCGCCCTGAGCCTCGAGGGAGAACCTGCTCCGGGAAAAAGATTGGAGCTTCGCATTCTAAAGCGAGAGTGGTATTTAGGGAGGGAAGAGCTACCCGGAGGGCGCTCCAGGTACGTTAGCGAAAAAGAGGATAAGGAAAAAGCGTCCTGGGAACTTATCTCTGGAGCCCTACCCCTATCTTTCTCCTTTATTCCTGAGGATGCCGGACTCTATCTTATCGAAGTGACGGGACAAGATTCCCGGCAGAATATAATCCTCACCGGGACTTCTTTCTACGCAAGTGGGAAAGGATACACCTTCTGGGAAGAAAGAAAAGACGATAGGATTGAACTGGTAGCTGATGCTGAAAACTATCATCCCGGAGACACAGCCAAAATTTTAATTAAATCACCATATGATAAGGCAAAGGCCCTGGTAACTCTTGAAAGGGAGGGCATTATAGAAAGTTGGCAAGAAGAGATAAAAGGAACTGCAGAGACTCTTTCGATTCCTATTACCCGTGATCATATTCCCAACGTCTTCGTCTCAGTTATTCTTCTCAAAGGAGGAGCCTCCCCGGAAGATGCTCCAGAAAAAGAAGATATAGAGAAACCTTCGTTCAAAATAGGCTACCTTGACCTTTCTGTTGATCCCACGGAGAAGAAGCTGAAGGTAGAGGTTATTCCCGACAAAAAAGAATATTCCCCTCAAGATAGGGTGAGAGTGGTCATTAAGGTGAGAGGTGCTTCTGGTGAGGCGGCCTCATCTGAAGTTTCCGTAGCCGTGGTAGATATGGGGCTCTTGAATCTTATAGGATATAAGACTCCGGATGCCTTCAGCACTTTCTATCGCCATCGACCGCTCTCAGTCAGTACCTCAGAGATGCGCTTCTTCGTAATTGAAGAAGCGGAGATGGGGCTGAAAGGAAGAAGTCCCGGAGGCGATGGGGGAATGGAGAAGTTTGCTGGAATGGCCATGAGAGAAAGGCTGATTCCTACTGCTTACTGGAATCCCTCGGTGGAAATTGGACCAGAAGGACTGGGTGAGGTAACTTTTGAGCTTCCAGATAATCTCACTACCTTTAAAATAATGGTTACGGCTCTTACCAAAGACTCCTTCTTTGGTTCAGGAGAGGAAAAACTTGTGGTGAAAAAAACCCTGCTCTTAAAGAGTGCTCTTCCTCAATTTGCCCGTATGGGGGACTCTTTTGAAGCTGGAGTAGCAGTATATAACTACACGGGACAGGAAGGAGAAGTTCAAATCTTAGGAGAAGCAGAAGGGATTACCCTTAAGGGAGAAAGCTTCAAGAAAATCTTCTTAAAATCCGGAGAGGGTAGGGAAATCAGCTTCTCATTTGAAGCTGATAGAATCGGAGAGGCAAGATTTTTCTTTAAAGCCGTAATGGGAGAGTACAGCGATGGCCTTATCCTCACTCTTCCTGTACATCTTCCGAGACAAAAAGAAACTGTAGCCCTGTTGGGAAGCACCCTAGAAGATGCCTATGAAGAGATTCTCATTCCTGAAGATATCTATCCCGATATAGGAGATGTGAAAGTGGCTATTTCCTCAAGCCTTTTGCTTTCTCTAAAGAATCCTTTTAGCTCCCTGCTAACTTACCCCTACCAGTGTTTGGAACAGCGTCTCTCTCGCATATTTCCTCTCATTTCTTTCAAAGATGCGGCCCAGATTCTTGATCTCTCACTTCCAGAGGGGATGAGACCTGAAGATATAGTCAAAGAGACCGTGAAGGGAGTTTCCCTTTATCAGAGGCCGAACGGAGGATTCTCTTTTTGGGAGGACTCCTCGTATGACTCTCCGTATCTCACCTCTTATACTCTCTTTATCTTGAAGAAAGCTGAGGAAGCAGGTTATGAAGTTCCTTCAAGCGTCATGGAAAAAGGAACCAGATATCTTAAGGAACTTCTCCATGGGAAACTGGAGAAAGAAAAATACCCTTACAGCCAAGCTGCCTGGACAAGCTCTGAGGCTTTTGCACTCTACGTTCTGTCTCTATTAGGGAAATCCGAACCCGCCTACATCGAACATTTGTACAGAAAAAAAGACAAGCTGCCCCTCTTTGCCCGTACCTTCTTACTTAAAGCCATCCATCTGGCAGGGGGAGATAAAGAAATAAAACTAGATTTGGTAAGGGGTCTCATGAACAAAATGAAGATCTCTCCCACCACTGCCTATTTTGAGGAAGAAGACAATATCCCCTGGGTTTTTCACACAAATTTTCGAACTACCGCTATGATCCTTCAAACTCTTTTGGAGATAGAAAAAGAGCCCTCAATTTCCCCTCAAATCGTTCGGCATCTTCTGGAGGAAGAGAGGGCTCGCTTCACATCCACCCAGGATAAGGCCTACCTTTTGTACGCTCTAGCCGACTATCTTCACCGCTACGAGGGGGAAGAACCTGAATTTGAAGTGACGGTGAGGCTCAAAGGAAAGACTATTCTCGAGCACATCTTTACAGAGGGAACCGACAAGGTCAGCGAGAAGAAAGTTGCGATAGCCTCTTTACAAAGAGGAGAAAGAATGCCCTTACAGATCAATAAAGATGGAGAGGGCAGGATGTATTATGAGGTAAGAATGCGGTATTGCCCAACCGGGAAACTGGAACCTCGGGACGAAGGAATCGTAGTCTTTAAGACGTTCGAGGCTCTTGATGGGAGAAGGATAGAAAATTCTTTCCGGGTAGGAGACCTACTAGTGGTTAACTTGAAAATAGTTGTTCCTGCGGCAAGACACTTTGTGGTAGTGGATGACCCCCTGCCCGCAGGCTTTGCGGCTGTGAGTCTCTCCTTTGAAACTGAAAGTAAGGAACTGGCAAAAGAATTGGAGAAAAGAAAAGATGAGTTTTGGTGGCGAGGGTTCAGGCATATGGAGATGTATAACGACAAGGTTCTTCTTTTCGCTGATTATCTTGCCCCGGGAATTCATACTCACACCTACCTG